>NZ_JACGMO010000051.1:0-46808 GCF_015354745.1 Micromonospora sp. S-DT3-3-22 | reverse complement strand
CCTCACGCTTCGCCCGCCCCCGCGCGGACAATCCACCACCATCGGGATACCTCATCCCATCGATCTACCCCAACCCCACACCGCCACACAGACCACATCGGACGAACCTGACCATTCAAGATCTGTAGCGGGTGAGCGTCTCGTTGGGGGCGTGCCAGGTCTCCGTCCAGGTGGTGGCCGGGGTGGCACTGAGGGTGGTGGTGTCGGCGGTGGCGTAGCCGGAGTTGCCGGCCACCCCCTCGGCCCGCAGCCGGTAGTAGTAGTGGGTGCCCGCCGGCAGTTTCAGGTTGTGGAACTTCGTCGTGCTGGCCGGCAGCACGTACGCGGTGCTCCAGGTGGTGCCGTTGGTGGAGCGTTCCAGCCGGTAGGCCGTCTCCCACCGGGTGTTGTCGGTCCAGGTGAGCCGGATCTGGTCGGTGGCCGCGGTGGCGAGCAGGCCGGTGGGCGCCGCCGGCGCCGGGGTGGTGGCGGTGGTGGTCCCGTAGATCTGCCACTCGCCGATCTGCATGTTGACCGACCCGTTGGTGGCGGTCACCCGCAGCCGGTAGTACCGGTAGGCGGTGGTGTTGCCGAACGAGTAGGTGTTGCGGTGGAAGCCGGTGATGAACGTCTGGTTGCTCTGGGTGTCCAGCGGTGTCCAACCGCTGCCGGTGGTGGAGGCCTCGAAGACCCAGTTGCGCGGGTTGCGGTCGGGCCAGTCGTTGGCGGAGGTGACGGCGTAGCTGGTCACCACGGCCGCCGTGGTCGCCTCGAACTGGATCCAGCCGGCGCCGCTGTAGGTGAAGTACTTGCGGTAGGGCGTGTTGTCGATGACCTTCTCGATGCCCTCGTCGCCGGTGGTCGACCACTGGTCGGTGATCGTGCCAGGGGTGTCGGTGATGTCCACCGCGGCGGCGAGGTGGACACCGGCCAGGTGGCTTGGGGTCCCCGCGACGAGCAGGACGATCGCGGCCACCGCGGCGAGCAGGGGCAGTGCCGTGCCCGGGGGGCGGCGGCGGATCGGGTCAGCGCGCATGGAGTGGGTTCCTCTCGGCGTGGTCGGTCCTTTCCGGTACGTGCCGGGAGTCGATGCCACCTCCCGGTGACCCCCGCGCGCGGCACGACGACCCGCCCCCGTTTCCCGGGGACCGGGTCGTCGAATAAATGGCGGGGAATGGCGCCGGAATGTGTTCGCCAGGAGCTCGACGAATCGGCCGGGCGACACCGGACAAGCATTCGATGTGGATACCGCGACCGCTCCCCGTTGACCGTCTGCGCACCGAATACTAGTTGCGGCATAGCAAACGGTCAATGAGACCTCTTTCTCACCGATGAGCAGGAAATGCATTCGCATGGATATCCCACCAGTGGTAGGCGGGCCGGCACGGCAGCCCGGGCCGGGGGCACGTGGCGGGTCGACCACCGGTCGGGCCGATGGCGCGGCGGCGCTGGCCGGCCGTCGTTCACCCCCACCCCGCGCGCCGTGCAGCGGTCGTTCACCCGTCTCTCGGAGGCTTCGACACCGACACGGTCGACACGGATCACGTGGAGGGCTCCGCAGTGCAGCACAGGGATTCCGAGGACGCCACAGGCGGTCAACTGTCACGCCGCCAACTGGTGAAGTACGCGGGCGTCGGCGCGACGCTCGCCGCCGCCGGCCCGTTCGTGGGCGTCGAGACGGCCCACGCCGACCCGGACCGGCAGGATCAGGCGACGGCCGGACCGGGCCGGGCCGACAACCGGATCTGGCGGGCCGGCGACCACCACATCCATTCCGAGTACAGCGGGGACTTCGACACCTCGACCAACCCGCCGACGTTCCGCAAGGGCGCCGACGCGGTCTATCCGATCGTCACCAATGCGATCATGGCGAAGAACTTCGGGCTGACCTGGGCGATGTGCACCGACCACGGTGGACCCACCCACTCCAAGGTGAACCTGGAGCAGGCGTACCCCGATCTGCTGCGGTCCCGCCGGCTGGTGCCCGAGGTGTTGCAGTTCTGGGGGATGGAGTTCGACGCCCCGGCGATGGACCACCACACCCTGATGATCCCCCGGCACGCCGACGAGGCGAAGCAGCTCTTCGAGCTGGAGAGCCGGTTCGCCAAGCGGGACCCGTTCCCGGCCGACCCGGGCCGCGACACCGAGGCCAAGATGGTGGAGTTCCTCAGGGTGGCCCGGAACATGCCGCACAAGCCGCTGGTGATCGCCCACCACACCTCCCGCTCGGCGACCGGGCTCGGGGTCTACGGGCAGGACCTCCCGCACGAGTTCCGCAACGGCAACGACGCGGCCCCGGACGTGTACGTCGGCTTCGAGGGCGCTCCGGGCCACCAGGCGGGCCCGCTCAACGGCAGCGCGCGCGGCGGCTACGGCAACCACCCCACCTACGGCGGCTACGACCAGGCGACCGCCCGGGTCGGCGGGCTGTGGGACGCGCTGCTCGGCGAGGGGCGACGCTGGTGGATCACGGCGACCTCCGACTCGCACGTGCACTGGACCCGGGGCGGCACCGACTTCTGGCCGGGCGAGTACAGCAAGACCTACGTGCTGGCCCGGCAGGAGTACCACGACATCATGGACGGGCTGCGGCACGGGCGGATCTTCGTCACCACCGGCGACCTGATCACCCGGCTCGACGTAACCGCCAGCAGCCAGGGCCGCTCGGCCGGCTCGGGTGAGACCGTCACCGTCAGCCGCCGCGACCGCACCGACGTGGACGTCGAGATCAGGTTCCGGCCGCCGACCGGCACGAACGCCAACGGCGACCGGCCGCAGGTCCGCCGGGTCGACCTGATCGTCGGCCGGGTGACCGGCCTGAGCGTCGACCGGGACGCCGACACCAACCCCACCACCGCCGTGGTGGCCCGGTTCGGTCCGCGCGACTGGCGGCAGCAGGGCGCGCAGTACGTCATCCGGCACACCCTGCGCGACGTCGGGACCGACAGCTACCTGCGGGTGCGCGGCACCAGCACCGACGAGGCCGAGCCGCTGGCCGACGGGCTGGAGAGCCTGTGGAGCGACCTGTGGTTCTACTCCAACCCGGTGTTCGTCCGGGTGCGCTGACCGCCCGGTCCCGGCCCGCCGTCGGCGGGCCGGGACCGGCCCCACCGGGTCGACGACGTTGAATATGATCAGGGGTACGGCGAGGGCCGTCCCGGCGGACGAAGGTCCACGGTGGACGCCGGGACTCGCCACCAAACGCCGCATTCGAGCCGGTGTGGGGCAATTGGCGAATCGCGTACCAGCCCCCGGTTGTGAATCTTGACCACCCGAAAGCGCAGGTCATACGCTCCGGGCACCCTTGATTCATTTCCCGGGAAGGGAAACGGGACACCCATGCGAACTGCCGGACTCCGCTCCACATTGCATTCCCGCAGACGGCTGGCGGGCGCCACCGCAATCGTACTACTGGCCGGAATAACCCCCCTGGTGGCCGGCCCCTCGGCCGCCGCCGCACCCCCGACAACCTGTAGTACCGATCCCACCGACCGATTGGCCTCGGTGCCCAGCCCGGAGAGCTTCCTCGGCTTCCCGCTCGGCACCGGCCAGGAACGGGTGGTCACCAACGAGGAGGTGCGGGGCTACCTCGACGCCGTGGACACCGCCTCCAAGCGGGTCGTCACCGGCGTCATGGGCACCAGCGTGCTCGGCCAGCCGCTGCCGTACGCGATCGTGTCGAACGAGCGCAACGTACGGCCGGCCGTGCTCAAGGGCATCGCCGAGGATGTCCGCTCGCTGCGCGACCCCCGGACGGTCAACCAGCAGCAGGCCGGCGAGATCGCCGAGGCCGCACCGGCGATCGTCTGGGTCACCGCCAACGTGCACGGCGGCGAGAAGAGCGGCACCGACGCCGCCCTCAAGACGCTGTACGAGCTGGCCGCCGGGCTCTCCTGCGAGGTCCAGCAGCGCAACGACAACCTGATCACGATCATCGTGCCGACGCAGAACCCGGACGGACGCGACGCCAACCGCCGGCAGAACGAGTACGGCTTCGACATGAACCGGGACTGGTTCGCCCGGACCCAGCAGGAGACCGACGGCAAGCTCGAACTGATGCGCAAGTACCCGCCGCAGGTCTTCATCGACGCGCACGAGATGGGCGGCCGGCAGTACTTCTTCCCGCCCAACGCCGACCCGATCCACCACGAGATCTCCGGCGAGGCGGTCGACTGGATCAACCGGATCGGCGAGGCCAACAAGGCCGGCTTCGGCTACAACGGCGCGTGCGGTGGCGCGGTGACCACCGAGTGCTACTTCAACTACTCCACCTACGACCTGTTCTTCATGGGGTACGGCGACACGGTGCCGGCCGCCGGCTTCGGTGCCGCCGGCATGACCTTCGAGAAGGGCAGCTCGTCGGCGGTGGCCGACCGGGTGCAGCAGCAGTTCCACACCCAGTGGTCGACCCTCGGCTGGGCGGCGGCGCACAAGCAGGAGGTGCTCAACGGCTGGTTCAAGGTCTGGAAGGACGCGCTCGCCCAGGGGCGGGCCGGCACGCTGGAGCCCAACGAGGTGGTCCAGCCGACCAACACCGTCCAGTTCCCGGTGCCGAACCAGACCATCCGGTCGTACTTCCTGCTGCCCGACCGGCAGCTCGCCGACGCCCGCCAGCTCGTCGAGCGGCTGCGCCGGATGGACGTGGAGGTCTACCAGGTCCGCAAGGCCGTCAAGCTGCCCACCGCGAAGCTCTTCGGTGGCCGGTCGGCGACCAACCTGACCGTGCCGGTCGGGTCGTACTGGATCCCGATGAACCAGCCGCAGAAGCACTGGATCCAGGCGATCATGGGTGAGGACCCGTACACGCCGTTCCCGTACTTCTACGACGTGTCGTCGTGGAGCAACCCGCTGCTGATGGGCGTGAACGCCGTCTACACCGGCGCGGACGTCAAGCCCAACGCGGAGCTGATCGACAAGATCCAGAACACCGGTGGCGGCAAGATCCTGGCCGCGCCGCCGTTGAAGGGCTCCTACACCTACGAGCTGGACTCCGCCGCCGCGGCCGAGTTCACCTTCACCCTGCTCGGCAAGGACGTGCAGCTGGTCCGGGACCTCGACAACGGCCAGGTGGGGATGCCGGCCGGCGCGTTGACGCCGGAGCTGAACACCACGGCCAAGAAGCTGGGCGTCACGCTCACCCCGTACACCACGGCGGCCGTCGGCACCCCGATCAGCCGGCCGGACGTCGGCCTGTTCCAGGGCACCGGCATCTCCACCACCTCCGGCTCGCACGGCGAGGCCCGGTACGTGCTGGGCAAGCGGTGGGGCCTGGACCTCACCCCGGTCACCACCGCCGACATCAACGACAACACCCCCGCCTTCACCGGCCGCACGGTGCTGCTGGTGCCGGACGGCAGCAACGCGACCGGTGGGCTGACCGCGACCGGGCAGGCCAACCTGCGCAACTGGATCGCCCAGGGCCACACCTACCTGGGCCTGCGCAACGAGGGCACCCGGATGGCCCGCGCCGCCGGTCTCACCTCGACCACCGAGAAGCCGAAGCCGACCGGCTACACGGTGATCGGCTCGCACCTGCGGGTCGACGTGGACGCCGACAGCCCGGTCGGGCTGGGCCGGCCGGCGGAGGACTTCGAGTTCAACAACAACGACCCGATCCTCAACCCGAGCAGCACCGGCCGCAACGTGCTGCGCTACCCGAGCGGGGACACCTTCTGGGCCAACGGCTACACGGTGCAGGGTGACGCGCTCAAGGGCACGGTCGCGGTGGTGGACGAGCCGACCGGCGCCGGCCGGGCGGTGCTGTTCGCGTTCAACCCGCTGTTCCGGGCGTACAACGAGAGTGGCCTGCACCTGGTGGCCAACGCGCTGCTGTACCCGGCCGGCGGCACGGCCGCCCGGACCGCGTCGCCGGTCCAGGTCGACCCGGCCCGCGCCGCCGCGGCGGCCACCCCGGTCGCCGAGAACCTGGGCGGCGAGTGGCGGCCGTTCACCCTCCAGGTTGCCGCCGGTGACCTGGCCCGCACCGAGGCCGTCGTCGGGCGATACACCGACACCGCGCGGGTCACGGTGGCGGACGGCTCGGCGTACCTGGTGATCCCCAACCCGGCGGGTCTCCAGATCGACGAGCACCCGTTCCTGGGTGACCTGGTACGGACCCTGCGGGCCGAACAGGTCCCGCTGCGCTCGCTGGTGGGCTGATCCCGACCGGGTGGGGGCGGGCACCGTACGGTGCCCGCCCCCACCCGTCCCGGCGGCCCGACGCACCCGGCACCCCGCGCGACGCCGGGAACCACGCGTCGGCTAGGAACGGTGCATGCCCCGCTACCTGCTGTTTCCCGGCCGACATCACCTGCTGACCCGGTTCCAGGCCGACTATCTGCACCGGCTCGCCACCGCCGGTCACCACGACACCCCGGACGGCGACCGGGTCGCCGGCGACGACGGGGTGACCGTGGTGTGGGCGGTCACCTCGGCCAACCACGAGAACACCCGGCGCAACCCGGTCCCCTACCACCGGCGGGAGGCGGCGATCGAACGGTTCAGCGTGCTCGCCGGCCTGCGGTCGGTGGTGGTGCCGGTCTTCGACACCGCCGAGACCGACCGGTTCGCCGAGGTGACGCTCAAGAACGTGGCGGCCACCGCCGGCCTGGAGCTGACCCCGGCGAACACCGTGGTCGCCTGTTCGACGCCGCAGGTCGCCGCCATGTACGCCCGGCTGGGGTTCCCGATCGCCGGGGTGGAGGCCGACGTCGACCCGACCCCCGCCCGGCCGTGGGACGTGCTGCTGCGGCTGGCCGCCGACGACCCCTCGTGGCGGGAGCTGGCCCACCCGGCGACCCTCGACGTCTACGCCCGCTACCGGCTCGACGACCTGGTCCGTTCGGTGGTCAACGATCCGGTGGTCGGGGACGAGGGCGGGCTGACCGCCACCCGCGACTACCGGACGTACGCCGAGGCGTTCGCCGACGCGGCGCAGCGCAAGTGGGCGGCGGTGCGCGAGCACGTGCGGCCCGGCCGGATCGTCGACGTCGGCTGCGGGGCGGGCGCGGTGCTGGAGCTGGCCGACCGGGAGCCGGCGTTGCGGGAGAGCGACCTGATCGGGGTCGAGGTGGCCCGGCACCTGTTCGAGGAGTGCGTGCACAAGAAGGCGCAGGGGGTGTTCGGCAACCCGAACGTCTTCTTCTACCGCCGCAACGTGCTCGGCGGGGCGGTGTTCGCGCCCCGCTCGGTGGACACCACGATGACCTTCGCGCTGACCCACGAGATCTGGTCGTACGGCGACCGGATGGCGTCGCTGCGCCGGTTCGTGCAGGCCATCTACGACCACACGGTGCCCGGCGGGGTGTGGATCAACAGCGACGTGTGCGGGCCGGACGGCCGGGACCGGACGGTCCGGCTGCGGCTGTCGACGACCGACGGGACGAACCCGCAGCGGCCCCGCGACGACCTGGCGTCGCTACCGGCCGACCAGGTGGCCGCGCACCTCGCCGGGCTGTCCACGCGGGCCCGGCTGGACCAGTTCGCCGTCGACTACCGGTTCCCGTTCGGCTACCGCCCGGTCGACGACGGCACCGGCGCGGTGGTCGAGCTGCCGCTCGGCGCGGCGATGGACTTCCTCACCCGCAAGGACTACACCGACAACTGGCTGTCCGAGACGCAGGAGGAGTTCTGCGGGCTGGAGTGGGCCGACTGGAAGGCCCTGCTGGCCGACGTGGGGTTCGAGGTCGACCCGGCCAGCGGCCCGTACCGCAACGACTGGATCGTCACCCACCGGCTCGCGCCGACCGCGGCGCTGTCGACGGTGGACGGGGCGCCGCTGGACTGGCCGGTGACGCACGTGCTGCTGGTCGCCCGCCGGCCGGTCAACACCTGATCCGGCGGCGGAGGACGGAAGGCCGGGGGCGGGAGGAATCCTCCCGCCCCCGGCACCGCCGTCAGGGGCCGGTCAGGACAGGAACTTGTCCAGCGCGGCCTCGATGGTGCCGCTGTCCGGCGCCGCGTACGCCTTCATCGTCGTCTTGTTGTACGAGATGAAGCTCGGGCACCGGGTCGCCGGGGCGTTGACGACCCCGCCGTCGCCGATCTTCTCCGCGGTCTTCGCGGCGTAGAAGGTCAGCTGGTAGCGCGAGGAGATGTACGAGACGCTGACGTTCTTGCCGTCGCTCGCCTTGTAGTCGCACTTCTTGGGCGCGCCCTCGCTGCCCGGGACCATCGACATGCAGCCGACCACCGACACGGTGGTGAAGTCCGCCGACTTGGCGTAGTAGCGCTTGTCGGAGCCGACGATCTTCGACGACCAGAACGTCGGCCGCTCGGGGTTGTTCGAGAAGACGTACGCCTTGGCGGTGGCCGGGCCGCTGTAGGTGGCCGCGTTGAGGATCGGGCTGCCGTCGCAGACCGACGACAGGTCGCTGGAGTAGCGCGCGGTCACCGCGTTGTTGTTGTTGTTCGGCTGCTCCGACGGCGGCTCGGACGGCTGCGGGCTGGACGAGGGTTCCGTGCCGGACCCCTGGTTGGCGGTCGCGCTCGGCGTCGGGGTCGGGTCGGGCTCGTCGTCGTTGCCGACCAGGGCGAGCCCGATGCCGGCACCGCAGAGCGCGAGGATGAGGACCACCGCGCCGATGATGAGGCCGATGACCAGGCCCCGGTTCGACTTCTGCGGCGGCACGGGAACACCGAACTGCGGGGCCTGGCCGTACTGCGGGGCCTGACCGTACTGCGGGGCCTGACCGTACTGCGGGGCCTGACCGGGCTGGCCGTACGCCGGGTAGCCGGCGGGCGGTGCCGGCGGCCCGCTCCACGGGGTGACGTTCGGATCCGGCTGTTCTCCGTACGGAGGGTGACTGTTGCTCATCTGAAGCCCTTATCGCTGTCGACGGTACCCAGGCACTGGATCATCGGTCAGGGTAGTGAGCGGCACAAACCGAGACGCTCGTTGTCGGACGGCAACCAACCCCGGCCGACCACGGGCGGGTGAGAGCCGGCTACGTTCCGTGGCGAAGTGCGGTACGTCGCCCGGTCCACCGGACCGTCGCGGGTGGCTTCGGCGGCGAAATGTGGGGTGCGGAAAAGGGATTCCGCCCGGAACGTGCCTTCCGTGCCGGACACCGCGAGAAGGGTTCACAATGTGACGTAGATCATGCATCACGATCTCGACAACCGCGACGACCATCCCCACCGACAACGTGGTGCGGATCTCCCGCCGACCCGCTACATATCGACGTTCATCACATTGAAGTATGGGCATGTAGCGGTGGCTCGGCTTATCGTGAGGCTCATGAAAAGGTCCCGCTCGTCCCAGCGGGCACCCCGCGTCCACCGTACGAGGAGGCGGCCCATGCCTGCCGCGCCCCACCCCACCACCCTCCGCCGGATCGTCCTCGCCCTCGCCGCCTGCGCGGTCGTGCTCGCCCCACTGACCCTCACCACCCCCGCCGCGCGGGCCGCACCCGTCACCGTCGCCAACGGCACGCAGTTCACCGACACCAGCGGCGCCGGCGTGCACGCCCACGGCGGCGGCATGATCAAGGTGGGCGACTACTACTACTGGTTCGGCGAGAACCGCAACGACAACAACACCTTCCGGTACGTGTCGGTCTACCGCTCCACCGACCTGCGCACCTGGGAGTTCCGCAACAACGTGCTCACCCAGTCCTCCGCCGGTGAGCTGGCCACCGCGAACATCGAACGCCCCAAGGTGATCTACAACGCCGGCACCGGCCAGTACGTGCTCTGGATGCACTGGGAGAACGGCGTCGACTACAACCAGGCCCGGGTCGCGGTGGCCACCTCCAGCACGGTCGACGGCAACTACCGCTACCTGGGTAGCTTCCGGCCGCTCGGCCACGACTCCCGGGACCAGACGGTGTTCCGCGACGACGACGGCACCGCGTACCTGATCTCGGCCACCCGCAACAACGCCGACCTGAACATCTACCGCCTCACCGCCGACTACACCGGGGTCGCGTCGCTGGTCCGGACGCTGTGGCCGGACAACTACCGGGAGGCCCCGGCGATGTTCAAACGCAACGGGGTCTACTTCCTGGTCACCTCGGGCGCCACCGGCTGGTCGCCCAACCAGGCCCGGTACGCCACCGCCAGCAGCGTCGCCGGCACCTGGACCAACCCGACGAACTTCGCCGACGGCACCACCTACGACTCCCAGTCGGCGTACGTGCTGCCGGTGCAGGGCAGCGCCGCCACCTCGTACCTCTACCTCGGCGACCGTTGGGCCGGCGCGACGGGCGGCCCGGTCAACCAGTCCCGGTACGTCTGGCTGCCGCTGAACTTCCCCACCGCCACCTCGCTGACCATGAGCTGGTACCCGCAGCTCACCATCGACACCGCCACCGGCGTGGTCTCCGGGGTCAACGGCGGCTACACCTTCGACACGCTGCGCGCCCGGCACAGCGGCAAGTGCCTGGACGTGCTCGACCGGTCCACCGCCGACGCCGCCGCGGTGGCCCAGTACGGCTGCAACAACGGCACCAACCAGCAGTGGCAGCTCCGCGACGCCGGCTCCGGGTACGTCCAGATCGTCGCCCGGCACAGCGACAAGTGCCTCACCGTGGCCGGCGGGTCCACCGCCGACAGCGCGGCGGTGCAGCAGTTCGGCTGCCAGTCGGGGCGTACCGACCAGCAGTGGCAGGTACGCGACGCGGGCTCCGGGTACGTCCAGTTCGTGGCCCGGCACAGCGGCAGGTGCCTCGACGTCACCGGCTACTCCACCGCCGACGGCGCCCGGGTGATCCAGTACGCCTGCGGCACCGCCGCCAACCAGCAGTGGCAGCGCGTCGGCGTCGCCTGAGCGCACCCCGTCCGCCGTCCCGCCTCCCGTAGGCCGGGACGGCGGACGACCGCCGCCCCGCACCCCACCAGCATCGGAACCCGGTGTGACGATTCCCTCACCCCAGGTGGCCTTCCGGCGACGTCTACTGGACCGGACAACAGACGTCCTCGCGGGGGTACGGGGTGCGGGACAGCACACAGGAACAGCTCCACCGGCTCCGGTCACTGCGCACCGCCGCCGGACTGACCATCGAGGAACTCGCCGCCCGGTCCGGGGTGAGCGCCCGCACCATCGGCGGGATCGAGCGGCACACGATCCGCCGCCCGCACCCCGGCACCCTGCGGGCGCTGGGCACCGCCCTGGGGCTGGACGGGCCCGGCACCGGCCGGCTGCGCGCCGCCGACGAGCAGGTCGGCGGGGTCACCGGGCTGCCCGGGGTGACGCCCCACTTCACCGGCCGCCACGCCGACCTCGCCTGGCTGACCACCCGGTTGGGCCACCGCCGCGCGGTACAGCTGATCGGCCTGCCCGGGGTGGGCACGACCGCGCTGGCCGTCCAGGCCGCCACCCGGCTCGCCGACCGGTTCCCCGACGGGGTGCGCTTCCTCGGCCCGGTCGGGGACGCCACCGCCGCCACGATCGCGCGACGGCTGCTGCCGGCCGCCACGACGGCGTCGACCGGGTCGGACCCGGTGGCCGTGCGGGCGTACCGCGACCTGGTGCGCGCCCGGCGGATGCTGGTGGTGCTGGACGGCGTCCGGGACACCCGCCGGGTCGGGCCGTTGCTCCCCCCGGACGCCGCCGCCGTCACCCTGGTCACCGGCGGCCAGCCGCTGGCGGAACTGCCGGACACCGACCGGCGGCTGGTGCCACCGCTGCCGCCGGCCGACGCGCGGGCCGCGCTGACCGCCATGGTGGACGGCAGCATCCCCGCCCCGGCGGTGGCCGAGCTGGCCGCCTGCTGTGCCGGCCTGCCGCTGGCCCTGCGGGTGACCGCCAACCGGCTGTTGACCCGTCCGCAGTGGAGCGCGCAGTGGCTGATCGACCGGTTGACCCGGCCGGACCGCGTGCTCGGCGCGCTGGTCGCCGGTGACCTGTCGGTCCGCGACGCCTTCGAGCGGGCGTACGCCGGGCTGCCGGCGCGGGCCCGCCGCGCCCTGCGGCTGCTGCCCCGGCTGACCGGGCCGGCCCCCGCCGAGGCGGGTTTCCTCGAACTGGCCGAACGGGGCTGGCTCACCGCCGGCCGGGACCACCGTTACCTGCCGCATCCGCTGGTCCACGCCTTCGCCCGGGTGGTGCCCGGCACCTGACGCTCAGCCGGCCCCGGACAGCTCGGCGAGCAGTTCCCCGGCCCGGCGGGCCAGATCCGGGTCGTCACAGTCGTCGGCCAGTTCGATCGCCCGCACCAGGTGCGCCGGGGCCTCCCGGGCCGCCCCCGTCCGCCGCAGCGCCTCGGCCAGCTCCACCAGGGTCACGGCCTCGGAGGCCGGCATGGCGTTCGCGCGCAACCGCGCGACGGCCTCCCGGCGGGCGGTGACGCACTCCGGCCACCGGCCGAGGGCGGCGAGATCGTCGCCGATGCGCCGACAGTTCAACGCGTCGGTGGCCGCCCGGGCGAAGGCCGAGATGGGGTAACGCGGATCGCGGAGCAACCGGCACGTCCGCTGGTGCACCCGCAACGCCTCGGCCGCCCTGCCGAGCGCCAGGAGGGACGTCCCGAGGGAGGCCATCGCCTGCGGCAGCCCTTCCCGGTCGGCCGAACGGCGCAGCAGCACCCAGGCCCGTTGCCGCTGGCGCAGCGCCGCCGCGTGCTCGCCCAGGCCGGTGTGGCCGCTGGCGGCGTAGAGCAGCGCCCAGCCCTGCTGGGCCGGGTCCCCCGCGCGCACGGCCCGGTCCAGCGCCCGGGTGGCAGTGGCCACGCTGTCGGCGTACTCCCGTTGGCAGATCGCCTGCGCCCAGGCCAGGTAGTTGAGGTGGACCGCCTCGGTGCGCGGGTCGCCCAGCCGGGCGGCCGACTCGGCGGACAACCGGAAGACCTCCGGCCAGACGTCGAGGTGCACCCGGCTGTCGGAGAACCAGTGCAGCGCGTCGACGGTGTCGACCACCTGGCCGTGCAGTCCCTCGGCGGCGGCCGACCGTAGCGCCGCGAACCAGTTGCCCCGCTCGGCGTCGAGCCAGCCGGCCGCCGCCCGCCGGTCCGGGAAAGGGGTCAGCGACGCCGGTCCGCCCGGCTCGAAGTGCTGCCCGGCGGCCGTGGTGCGGGCCAGCCACCACCGCAGCAGGGTGGTCCGCGACGGGTTGACGCCGTCCGGCTCCTCGGCGGTCATCCGGTCGGCGGCGAAATCCCGGACCAGGTCGTGCAGCCCGTACCGGTCCGCCGGCACGGCGTCCACCAGGCCGCTCTCGACCAGGGCCTCCAGCCGCCGCTCGGCGTCCTCGGCGTCGACGCCGGTGACCACGGCGACCGGGTCCGGGCCGAAGTCCGGGCCGGGCATCAGGGACAGCCGCCGGAAGGTGCGCCGCAGGTCCGCCTCCAGCCGCCGGTACGACAGGCTCAGCGCGGTGTGGATGCCGGCGGCCCCCGCGTCGATCACCGTGAGCCGGGCCTGCTCGCCGGTGAACCGCCGGTTCAGCTCCCCCACCGACAGCCCCGGCTCGTCCGACAGCCGTTGCCCGGTGACGCGCAGGGCCAGGGGCATGTGCCCGCAGTGCCGGGCCAGCTCCGCCCACCCGGTCGGGTCGGCGGCGGCGGGCCCGGTCGGGTCGGCGGCGGGCGCGGCGACGGCCCGCAGCATCGCGGTCGACTCCTCGGCCGGCAGCGGCTCCAGGGACAGCCACTGCGCGGTATCCAGGCCGCTGAGCCGTCGCCGGCTGGTGAACAGCACGAAACCGGGCCCGGCCCCGGGCAGCAGTGGCCTGGCCTGGGCCTCGTCGGCGGCGTTGTCCCACACCACCAGGGCCCGGCGCTGGCAGAGCACCGACCGGTACGCCGTGGCCCGCTCGTCGAGCCCGGCGGGAATCCGCTGTTCCGGCACGCCGAGGGCGCGCAGCAGCAGGTGCAGCGCCTCGCCGGGCGGGGTGGGGACGTCGTCCATGCCGCGCAGGTCGACGAAGAACCGGCCGTCGGGGAAGTCCGGGGCCAGGTCGGTCGCGGCCCGTGCCGCGAAGCTGGTCTTGCCCACCCCGGCGGGCCCGGTGACGACGACCACGGTGGCCTGCTGCCGGTCGCCCGGCGGCCGACGCGCGATGTCGCCGAGAGTGCGCAGCGCGGCCGCCCGGCCGGTGAAGTAGCGCGGCGGATCGGGCGGCTCGCAGCCGGCGGGCCGGGCGGAGGTGGCCGCGACCAGCCGGCGGCGCGCGTCGTCCGGTACGTCGAGGACGTCACACAGGACGGTCAGGGTGCGCCGCTGCGGGCGACGGACCCGGTCGCGTTCGATGTCGCTGATCGTCCGCACACTGACCCCGCAGCGCTCGGCGAGCCCCTCCATCGACAGGCCCGCCGCCAGCCGGTGGGACCGGAGCACGGCGCCCAGTGACGGCCGTTCGGGTGTGCTCGGTATCGGGTTCACCGGGCACACCCTCACAGATCTCCGGGCGCGGTGCCAGACATAGATCAGTGACTTAGCGCATGGGTCGGATCACCGACCATTCAACCGCCACGTCTGGTATCCGCCGTAGTTGCACGCCCGGGCGTACGCCTCCCCGCTGCCGTGGGTGTCGACGCAGATGTAGCGGGTGTCGAAGTAGTTGAGCCGCAGCGACACCTGGTTCCAGTTCGGACCGTAGCCCTCGATCAGCTGCTTCAGGCCGCCGGTGCACGGGTAGGCGTGCTGTTGCGGGCCGCCGTACTCCCACATCTCGATACACAGGCCGGTCTGCCGGTTGCGGATGGTCACCCGGTCGTATCCGGACGGGGCCTTGCCCGCCGAGGTGACGGTCCACGTCTGCCAGTTGTTGCCGGCCTGGCACGGCAGGGTGTAGATCGACCCGGCGCTGTTGCTGTCCAGGCACATCCCGGTGGCGTAGTTCTGGAACTGGCCGGTGAACTCGTAGGCCGCCGCCGCCGGGGAGGCGGACGCCACCGCCGCCCCCGCGACCAGCATCATCGTCGCGGCCAGTCGGGCGAGGACTCCCCGCCAGCTCGCGCCACCCATCCTGACTGTCACCTTCACTCCTCCTGTCGTCGGTACGGCCCCTCCCGTGCGGGCCGACGCCATCCGGCTACCAGGAGTACAGCGGCACCCGGCGAGGGTGAACATGCAGAACAGCAGGCAACAACCGGCGGCGGCGCGGTGCGGTCGTCCGTCCCGACCGGGTGGCCCGGCGGATGGGCCCCGGTCGGCCGGCCCCTGTACGGAGGCCCGGCCGACCGGGGCGGCGCGCGCCGGTCAGCTGCGCAGGTTCCACTGCTGGTTCTGTTGGCCGTTGCACGACCACAGGATCAGCTTGGTGCCGTTGGCCGTGGCCGCGTTGTTGGCGTCGAGGCAGAGGCCGGACTGGACGCCGGTGACGGTCCCGTTGGCGTTGACGTTCCACTGCTGGTTGGTCCCACCGTGGCAGTCCCAGATGATCACCTGGGTGCCGTTGCTGGTGCCCTGCCCGTTGGCGTCGAGACACTTGTTGCCCAACACCTGCAACTGCTTGCCCGCCGTGTAGGTGAACCGCTGGGCCGTGCCCCCCGTGCAGTCCCAGAGCTGGACCTGGGTGCCGTTGGTGGTGCTGCCGTTCGGCACATCCACACACCGACCGGACTGACCGCCCACGAGCTGGACGCCCTGCTGCGGCGTGCCGCCACCGGCGGGGGCGTACCCGGCGGCGGCGATGTTGGCCTGCACCGCGTCCTCGGTGGCCGGCGACGGGTAGCCCGAGGTCAGCACGCCCTCGAAGAAGGTGCCCCGGCCGGAGACGCTGTTGTCGCCGCCGATGCCGAGCAGAATCGCGCCCTCCTTCTTCATCGGGTGGTATCCGTTGGGCCGCCGCCCGTCGAAATAGGTCGTCAGGCCGCCCGACTGCGCGTTGCCACCGCGGATCGCCCAGTGGTTCGGCTCACCCTTGACCATGGCGGTCACGAATCGGTGGTTGATGGACGCGATGTTGTTGTATCCCGCGTTCACCCCGGAGAACAGCCCCCACTCCAGGTCGGCCATGACCCATGGGCCGGCGCCGGCGCCGTAGCCCCACTGCTTGTTGGCGCCGAAGTAGACCGTCTCCATGATGGCCGGCGCGTCGGCCTGGCCGTCGGTCTGCGCATTGCCGTAGTCGAAGCAGCACCACTGGTTGTAGTGGGTGCCGTCGACGACGGCGTAGATACCCTCGGGCTGGTCGCCGGTGGCGACGCCGTTGGTGTTGTTGTTGCGGTAGCCGGTGCCGGGTGAGACGTAGACGCCGTACGCCTTCTGGCCGCCGATCGTGACCGGGGCCGCCTTCGCGTCGGCCAGGTTGTCCCAGCCGCCCGGCGCGGGGCCGGGCCAGTAACCCGGGGGTGCCTGGGTGAGGCGGTTGTTGCGGCCGGACTGGTCGTAGATGATGGTGATCACACAGCTCGTGTTGGCGCAGAACGAATCCTGCGTCGCGGCGTTGACGACGCCACCCGCGCTCAGCACCCCGACGTCCCGGGTGGTGTTGTCCGACGTCCGGCGCACCTGGTACAGCGGCCCGTTGTAAGCGCCGTACAGGGCGCGGGTGGTGCTGTGCGCGGCCACGCACGGCGTACCGCCCGAGGCGAAGATGTCGCACGGGCCGGTGGTCGCCGCCCGTGCGCCCGGCGCGTCCGCCACCACGGAGCCGCCGCTGACGACGACGAGGGTCGCCATCGTCGCCACGGCGATCGTCATACGACTGGGCCTTCTCTTCACATTCATCGAATCCTCTCCGGAACGGTATGGGTACGGTGGTGGCTGCCTCTGGTACGGCTGCGCTTCGCGTCCGAACGACCGGGGTACGGAACCGATCCGTCAGCCGCACCTGCTCCTGACATAAACGTCAGATCTTTAACATAAACTTCTGTCGATATATTGCGCTACCCTGCGATCCCTGTCCGCCCCGCCCTGTACGCCACCGAACGCCGGGCATCGGCGGATCGCCCCCCGGGAGCGGCGACGGAACTGTTCCTGCCCCGTTGGGGAATTGCCGGACGGTTATGCTCCATGGGAAACACGGCGCATTCCCGCGTCGGTGGCGGAATTCGGCTTGAGGGCGGGCATGAACATCGGTGAGATCGCCCGGCGGGCCGGGGTGTCCCGCAGCACCGTGTCCTATGTGTTGAGCGGGAAGCGGGCCGTGTCGGCGACGACCCGGCAGCGGATCCAGGCGGTCATCGACGAGCTGGGCTACCGGCCGAACGCCAGCGCCCGCGCGTTGAAGGAGGGGCGCACCCGCACCCTCGGGCTGGTGATCCCCCCGGCCAGCCAACGCCTGACCGACATGCAGCTGGGCTTCGTCGCCAGCGTCGTCGAGGCGGCGGCCCGGCACGATCTGGACGTGCTGCTGTCCCCGTCCGGCGGCGACCACGACCGGTCGTTCGAGCGGATCGTCACCGGGCGGCGGGTGGACGGGGTGGTGCTGATGGAGATCCGGCTGACCGACGACCGGGTGACCCGGCTGGCGACGGCGGGGGTGCCGTTCGTGACGATCGGACGGACGGCCGAGCCGCACGGGATGAGCTGGATCGACATCGACTACGCCACGTTGATCTCCCGCTGCGTGCACCATCTGGCCGACCTGGGGCACCGGCAGGTGGCCCTGGTGAACCGGTCCGCCGAGCTGGTCGCGGCGGGTTACGGCCCGAGCCACCGCGCCCTGACCGGCTTCCGGACGGCCGTCGCCGAACGAGGTCTGACCGGCTTCGACGTCTGCTGCGGCGACGACACGCCCTCCGGCGAGGCGTGCGTGGAGCAGCTGCTGGCAGCGCATCCGGAGGTCACCGCGGTGGCCACCATCAACGAGGCGGCGCTGCCCGGCATGCAGCGTGCGCTGCACGCCGCCGGCCGGTCGGTGCCGGGCGACTTCTCCGTCACCGGAGTGGCCGCCCAGCACTGGGCGGAGGATTTCCACCCCCCGCTGACCGCCGCCGACGTGCCGATGCGCCAGATGGGTGCCGAAGCGGTGGCGTTGCTGCTGGAGCTGATCGCCGCGCCCGGCGGCCCACCCCGCCACCGGCTCTACGCGCCGCCCATCTCGCTGCGTTCCAGCACCGGCCCGGTCCGCTCCCGCTGACCCGGCCCCGGGGTCCGGCGCAGGCCCGGCCGGTCGGCTTCCGGGTGCCGACCCGCGGTCGGTCGCACCCAGGCCGTTCACCGGGCCGCCGGCCCCGTCGCGTCCCCCATTGGTGAGCCGTTGCGTTCCTGCTGGGCGGCGGCGAGGATGAGATAGCTGCTGGCGGTCCAGGTGTACGCCCGGTCGCGCAGCCCCGCACCGGTCTCGGCGTCGAAGTTCTCCGCGAAGCCGGACTTCTCACACAGGGCCAGGAAACGCTGGCTGATCTCGTCGGCGACCGCGATGTGCCCGGCCCGGCGCAGGCCGTCCTCGACCAGCACCGTGGAGGGTGCCCAGATCGGGCCCCGCCAGTAGCCGTCGGCGAGGTAGTGGGCCGAGTCCGTCGGTTCGGTGGCCAGCCCGTGGGTGGTCAGGTGGGCCTCGATCCGCCGGGCCAGCACGGAGGCGACCGGGGCGGGCAGGTCGTTGCCGAGCGTGACGGGCATCAGGTCGAGCAGGCTGCGGCTGGCCCCTCGGCGGCCGGTGAGCGGGCTGCGGGCGGTGAAGCGGGTGCCATCCCACAGGTCCCGCAGCAGGGCGGCGCGTACCCGGTCGGCCTCGGCGGACCACCGGTCGGCGGGCTCGCCCAGCTCGGTGGCCAGGTCGGCCAGGCAGCGCAGCTGGCTGACCAGGAAGGCGGCGAGGTCGGCGGTCTCCAACACCCGGTCGTGGTCGAAGGTGGTGGCGTTGTCCCAGCCGCTGTCGTTGCCGTGCTGGTAGTGCGGCAGGTCGTGCCCCGGGGCGCGGCGCGCGTCCAGCCAGAACCGGGTCCACCGGGCCAGCCGGTCGTACGTCTGGGCCAGCGCCGCCCGGTCCGGCGGCGTGGGCAGCCGGCGGCGCAGCTGCCGCAGGGCCCAGCCGTGGACGGGTGGCTTGACGTAGTTGTACAGCACCTCCGAGTGGGTGACCGAGTCCGGCAGGGCACCGGCCGCGTCCTGGTGGTCGAAGGGCAGCTGGAACTGGTGCCAGGCCAGCTCGGGCTCGCCGGCGGCCAGGGCGATCGCGTTGAAGCAGTGGTCCCAGCTCCACACCTTGTCCATCCAGTGCTTGGACATGAGTACGGCCGGTCGGGTGACGAACCCCGCCGGCCCGACGGTGGCCGACCACAGCACGTACGCGGCCAGCTCGGCGGCGGGGGTGTCGACGCCACGCCAGGGGGCGACCGCGTCGACGAACGCGGCGAACTCGGCGTCGCGGTCACGGCACAGCTCGTCGAAGGTGCCCGACCGGGCGTAGGGCCGGCGGGCGGTGGCGTACTCCTCGATCGCGATCTCCCAGGGCTGGTCGGCGGGAAGGTCCAGCCAGCGGTCGGCGGTGCCGAGCGCCTCCGCTCCCCGGGTCGCGCGCAGCGCGCCGGACAGCACGGTGATCCGGTAGCGGCGGCCCGTCTCGTAGGAGGTGAACACGGCCGACCCGTCGACCGGGTCGAGATAGAGGTAGGTGCCGCTGAACGGGGTGAGGGTGCCGGCGGCGGCGGCGATCCGCAGCCCGAGCCCCCTTCCCCGCAGCCGCAGGGTGTCCGGCCCCTGGTAACCGGCCTCGATCCGGTCGTCACCGCTGCGCCAGGTGAGCAGCGTGGGAGTGGCCACGACCGTGCTGCCGGCGTCCGGGGCGAGGCGGAGCACCGGGTGCAGTCCGGTCTGGTGGGAGACCAGGTGCAGATCGTCGGCATACGTCTTCTCGGCCACCACCGGGGAGATGTTGAGCCACGAACCGCGGTAGCTGAACGGGATGTCCTGGAGGGAGAACTCCGGACCGGACGGTGCGACGGTCATGGCTGGTGACGCCCTTTCTGTGGTACGGGTGGTCAGTCCTTGACCGCGCCGGCGGTGATCCCGGTCGAGACGTACCGCTGGGCCAGGACCAGCAGCACGGCGGCGGGGACCGAGGCGACGACGGCGGTGGCCATGATGGCGTTCCACTGTTGGTTGTTGTTGCCGATGTAGCGGTAGATGCCCAGGGTGATCGGCTGGTGCCCGCCGCCGGCGGCCAGTGTCGAGGCGAACACGAAGTCCGACCAGGCCCAGAGGAACGCGAACAGCGACACCGTGACGACCGCGTTGCGGCTCAGCGGCAGCACCACCGACCAGAAGGTGCGTAACCGGCCCGCGCCGTCGACCACGGCGGCCTGGAGCAGCTCGTCGGGGACACCGGACATGAAGGCCGTGAAGATCAGCACGCCGAACGGCACCGCCAGGGTCGAGTCGGCCAGGATCAGACCCGGCAGGGTGTTCAGGATGCCGAGTTCGAGATATCCGGCATAGAAGCCCATCGCCATGATGATGCCCGGAATCATCTGCGCGGTCAGCAGCACGAAGCTGAGCGCCGGGCCGCCGGGTGGGCGCAGCTTCGCCAGCGCGTAGCCGGCGGGGGCGGCCAGCGCCACGGTCAACGCCACCGTCCCGAGGCCGACCAGCAGGCTGGTGCCGAGGTACGGCAGCTGCTGGTCGAGCACCGCCCGGTAGCCCTCGACGGTGCCGTCGAGGGGGAACAGGTGCGGCGGGCTGGCCCGCAGGTCCCGGTCCCGGGTGAACGACACGTTGATCATCCAGTAGACGGGGAAGAGCATCAGCCCGCTCAGCACCAGGCCGACGCCGGTCTTGCACCAGGTACGCGTCCGGCGCCGGGTGCGCCACGGGGCGGTGGTGGTCACGACCGCTGCCTCCGTTGCAGCCGAAGGTAGCCGAGCCCGGCGAGCAGGGCCAGCACGATGAGCAGGTTGCCGACCGCCGCGCCCGGGCCGAACCGGGGCAGCAGGTTCCCGAAGCCGAGCCGGTACGCCCAGGTGGCCAGGGTGGTGGACGAATCGGTCGGGCCACCCCTGGTCATGATCCAGATTAGATCGAAGACCTTCAGTGTATAGATGAGGCCCAGCAGCAGGGTGACCGCGGAGACCGGGCGCAGCAGCGGGAAGGTGATCGACCGGAACCGTTGCCAGCCCGTCGCGCCGTCGAGGGAGGACGCCTCGTACAGCTCGGCCGGGATCGCCTGGAGGCCGCTGTGCAGCACCACCAGGTTGAACGGGATGCCGATCCAGACGTTCGCGATGATCACCGAGACGAGCGACCAGCGCGGCGACGTGAGCCAGTGGACCGGGTCCACCCCGACCACACCGAGCGCCGTGTTGACCAGGCCCGCATCGCTGTTGAGCAGCCACGACCAGGTGGACGCCGAGACGATCAACGGCAGCAGCCAGGGCACCAGGATCACCGCCCGCAGGGTCCGGGAGAGCGGGAAGTGCTGGTGGAAGAAGAGGGCCAGCGCCATCCCGATGACGAACTGGAGGACCAGCGACGCCGCAGTGAAGACCAGGGTGTGCGTCAGCGCCGGCCCGAACGTCGGATCGGCCAGGACCGTCCGGTAGTTCTCCGGGCCGGCGAAGGGCGCGCCGCCCTGGACGAACGACCGGACGGTGTACTCCCGCAGGCTCAACTCCAGGTTCCGGTAGAGCGGGTACGCGTAGCAGACGAGCAGGTAACCGGTCACCGGGGCGAGGAAGGCCCAGGCCGACCACCGTCCCACCCGGGACACGCGGTAACCGGGTGGGACGGTGGCGGCCGTCCCCCGACGGCCGCGCCCGGCGGTGGCGGCAGCTGTCGGGGTGGTCGGATGCGAGGCGGTCGGACGCGGGGTGCTGGATCCCGTGGCGGTCACGATGTCGACTTGACCCGGCTATCCGGCGGCACGCTGCGCGGCGGCCAGCGCCTCCTGCGGCGGCTTCGCCCCGCTGAGTGCCGCCTGCACCCCGGTCCACAGGGCTTCGGAGATCCTCGGGTACTTCGTGCCGAGGTTGTCACCGGTGCGGCCCTTGGCGGCCCGGACCGCCTCCACCCAGACCTTGAGCTGGGGGTCGACCGCCGCCTGCCGGTCCTGCACGGCGGTCACGGGCGCGACGTAGGAGAGGGTGGTGTCGGTGGCGAGGAGGTTGTCGGCGCTGGTCAGGCAGGTGACGAGCTGGCGCGATGTCGCGTACCGGCCGGTGTCGCGCTGCACCGGGACGGAGACGAACTCCCCGCCGGTGGGTGCCGGGGCCGGGCCACCCGCGCGGGCCGGGATCGCGATGATGCCGTAACCGAAGCCGAGCTTCGCCGCGTTGGCCAGCTGCCAGGTGCCGTTCTCGGCGAAGGCGTAGTCGCCGGTGGAGAACTCCTGCCAGCTCGTGGTCTGGGTGTTGTTGATGACGGAGTTCGGGGCGTATCCCTGCCTGAGCCAGTCGGTCCACAGCGTCAGCGCGGCGACGGCCTGCGGTGAGTCCAGCGCGGTCAGTCGGGCACCGGCCCCCCAGAACCAGGGCAGGAACTGGAAGCTGCCCTCCTCGGTGCCGATCGCCGAGAAGGTGATGCCCTTCTTGCCCGCGGCCTTCACCTTGGCCAACGCGCTGTTCAACGTGGCCCAGTCGGTGATGGTGGCGGGATCGACGCCTGCGGCGGCCAGCACCTCCCTGTGGTAATAGAGGGCGAGGGTGTTCGCCCCGATCGGCACCCCGTAGGTCCGGCCCTCGCGCTGGCCGGCGCCGAGCAGGTTCGCCGCCATGGTCTCCACGTCCAGTTTGTTCTCGTCGGTGGTGGTGAGCGCGCCGGCCTCGGCCAGGGTCGAGATCACCGGGTTGTCCACGATCAGCACGTCCGGCGAGTTGCCCTGCTGGGCGGCGAGCAGGGCCTTGTTGGTCAGGTCGGTGGTGTCGTAGCCGGTCCGCTCGACCGTCACCCCGGCCGCCGCGCCGCACTTCGTGAGCAGCGCGACCCAGGCGGAGTCGGCGGCGAACTGGGGGTACGGGTCCCAGACCAGGTAGCTGCCGCCGCCCGAGGGGTCGTCGGCGGACGAGCAGGCACCGCCGGCCAGGGCGACGAGCGTGGCGACGGCGACGGCCAGGCACCGCCGACGGCTGGTTGCTGTCATGTGCTGCCTCAATTCGCGTGCGGCGTCAGGTGGCGGGAGCGACCGCCGCTCGGAGCAGCGCGGCGATCATGAGGCGAATCGATTCGACTAATCCGTTCACACGAACATAGGTCTGTCGATGCGACCGGGTCAAGGGGGGCCACTCAGGAAGGGGATCATCGGCGGAAACCCCGACGTCACGGCCCTGTCATTTCATTGACATCCTTCACAGTCTCACCCTACGATCTCTGCGAATCGATTCGCATGCGAAGCCCTCCGGAGAGCGTTCCCCGCGCCCCACCAAGGAGCCGCCCGTGAAAACCCCGTCCCGCAGCCGGCCCGGACGAGTCCGCGTGATCGTCACCCGACTCGCCGTCGGCCTGCTCGCCGTCGCCGCCAGCACCGTCGCCGCCACCCCGGCCCAGGCCGCCGACGAGTCGATCAGCGTCAACTTCTCCGCCACCGACGGCACACCGACCTACCGCGCCTCCGGCTGGATCTACGGCATGACCGAGAACGCCAGCGGTCCGGCCGACCACTTCTACCGGGACGTCAAGTTCCAGTACATGCGGGCCGGGGGCGCGCAACTGCCGGGCAGCGGCTGGGTCGGCGGCAACTACGACCGCCGGTGGAACTCCACGCTCGCCCAGGCCCGACGCACCGCCGCCCTCGGCGGTCAGTTCGTCATCCTGCCGCACGACCTGTGGGGCGCGGACGGTGCCGGAATCTCCCGCTTCCCCGGCGACAACGGCAACTGGACCGACTACGACGCCTTCCTCACCCGGCTCATCGGCGACGTCCGGTCCGCCGGGCTGAGGGTGCAGTGGGACATCTGGAACGAACCCAACATCACGATCTTCTGGAACCGCCCGATCTCCCAGTACCTCGAACTGTGGCGGCGCACCTACCAGCGGCTGCGCGCCGAGTTCCCCGACCAGCTCATCGTCGGGCCGAGCTGCGCCTGCGTGCCGTCGACCAGCCACGCGTTCTGGAACCAGTACCTCGACTTCGTCCGCTCCACCAACACGGTGCCGGACATCGTCAGCTGGCACGCGCTGCCCGGCGACCCGGTCGCCAACGTCGCCGCCGCCAACGCCACCCTCGACCCGCGCGGCATCGCCCACCCCCGCCCGTACCAGATCAACGAGTACGGCGCGTCCAACGAGCAGAACCCGGCGGACGGCGCCTGGTACGTCGCCCGGCTGGAGCGGGCCCGCGCGGACGGCCTGCGGGCGAACTGGGCCGGTGGCGGCAACCTGCACAACGACCTGGGCAACCTGCTGGTGCGCAACGCGGCCGGCCAGCACCAGCCCAAGGGCGAGTGGTGGGTCTACCGCTACTACGCCGCGCAGACCGGGCAGATCGTCGCGGTGACCCCCAGCCCGTCCTACGACGCCTTCGCCACCAGGGCGACCGGGGCGGCGAGGGTGCTGGTCGGCGGCGGTCGGACCACCGGTAACCTGACGGTCAACCTGCAACGGCTGGACGCCACCAGCGGGATCGTGCAGAACAACCAGGTGCGGGTGCTCACCCAACGCATCCCGTACAACAACGGCGGCGCGGTGCAGGGGCCGGTCACGGTGTCGAACACCGTGCTCACGCTGACCAACAACGCCGCCTCGGTGACCCTGCCGTACGGCAACCAGAACGACACGTACACGGTCACCGTCCTGCCGCCCTCGGACACCGGTTTCACCTCGGTCGCGGTGGCCCAGCACTCCCAGCAGTGCCTGGACAACACCGGCCCGGGCACCGCCGACGGCAACCCCCAGCAGCAGTTCCCCTGCGAGGGTGGTGACCAGCAGCTCTGGAACTTCCGCCCGGTCGCCGGGGTGGCCGACACGTACACCGTGGTCAACCAGCAGAGCGGCAAGTGCCTGGACGTCAGCGGGGCGTCCACCGCCGACGGCGCGGCCGTGCAGCAGTGGACCTGCCAGAACGGCCCCAGCCAGCAGTTCACCCTGCGCCGGGTGACCTACGGGGGCAACGACTCCCACGACTACCAGCTCGTCGCCCGGCACAGCAACAAGTGCGTCGACGTCAACGGGGTCTCCACCGCCGCCCAGGCGCGGATCCTGCAGTGGACCTGCAAGCCGGTCGGCCAGAGCAGCCCGCTGAACCAGACCTGGCGCGTCTGGGGTCGGTAGACCCGTCCCGCATGGGGTCGGGTGCCGAAAGGCCGACGCCCGACCCGGCGTGGTCGCCGGAGGTGACGGGGACGAACCACCGCAAGCCATTGATTGATGTCGCTTGGTCCGTGATCCTGAAAAGGTCCGAACCGATTCGCCACCACCACCGACCGTAGGCGGATGCGCCCCGGTGCGCCGCCGACGAACCAAGGAGCCGCTTCGTGCGCACCCCGTCCCCCAGCGGACCAGGACAGGTCCGCGCCCCCATCCCCCGCCGCCGCCTGCACCGGCTGACCATGCTGGTCGGCGCGCTGGCCGGCGTCCTCGTCGTCGCCGGGGCCACACCCGGCCTCACCTCGCCGGTCGCCGAGGCCGCCGCCGCACCCGCGCTGGCCGCCATCGAGCCGGGGCAGAGCACCCGGATCGTCGGCACCGCCTCCGGGCGCTGCCTGGAGGTCCCCAACTCCAGCACCACCAACGGCACCCAGACCCAGCTGTGGGACTGCCAGGGCGGGGCCAACCAGACCTGGACCTGGACCACCAGCCGGCAACTCACGGTCTACGGCAACAAGTGCCTGGACGCCTCCGGCCGGGGCACCACCGCCGGCACGGCGGCGATCATCTGGGACTGCAACGGCCAGAACAACCAGCAGTGGAACGTCAACGCCAACGGCACCATCACCGGCGTGCAGTCCGGACTGTGCCTGGACGCGAACGGCAACGGCACCGCCAACGGCACCAAGATCCTGCTGTGGACCTGCAACGGTCAGGCCAACCAGCAGTGGACCTCGCCGACCACCCCGCCGACCACGCCGCCGCCGACGACTCCCCCACCCGGCGGGGCCCTGCCGTGCGACATCTACGCCGCCGGTGGCACCCCGTGCGTGGCCGCCCACAGCACCACCCGGGCGCTCTACGCCGCCTACAGCGGCAACCTCTACCAGGTACGCCGCTCCTCGGACAACACGACCCGCAACATCGGGCTGACCGGCACCGGCGGCACCGCCAACGCCGCCACGCAGGACTCGTTCTGCACCGGCACCACCTGCGTGGTGACCGTCGTGTTCGACCAGTCGGGTCGCGGCAACGACCTGTGGTACCAGGGCTCCAGCGTGGTGCCCGGGTCGCCGCAGAGCCGACCGGCGGTCGCGACGTCGGAGTCGCTGACGGTGGGCGGCGCGAAGGCGTACTCGCTCTACATCAACCCGGGCAACAGCTACTGGCGTGACGGGCACCTGACCGGGGTGCCGACCGGCGCCGCGCCCGAGGGCATGTACATGGTCACCAGCGGCACCCACGTCAACAACGGCTGCTGCTTCGACTACGGCAACAGCGAGACCACCCGCAAGGCCGACGCCGCCGGCGCGATGGACGCGATCAACTTCAGCACCCAGTGCTGGTTCGGCGGCTGCTCCGGCTCCGGCCCGTGGGTGCAGGCCGACCTGGAGTGGGGGCTGTTCCCCGGCGGCAGCAGCTCGTGGAACCCCAACCAGCGGGCGTTCCCGCACAAGTTCGTCACCGCCACCCTGAAGAACAACGGCACCTCCCGCTTCGCCATCAAGGGCAGCAACGCCCAGTCCGGCAGCCTCTACACCCTCTACGACGGGGCGCTGCCGCCCGGCTACAGCCCGATGAAGAAGCAGGGCGCGATCATCCTGGGCAGCGGCGGGGACTGCTGCAAGCCCGACGGCGGCGCGAACCTCAGCGCCGGCACCTTCTACGAGGGGGCGATGGTCGCCGGCTACCCGTCGGACGCCACCGAGAACGCGGTGCAGGCCAGCATCACCGCCGCCGGCTACCGCTGACCGACGACAGGTCGTCGCCGCGCCGGTCACCGTCCACGGTGGCCGGCGCGGCGGCCGTCGGCGTGGGACACCGGCGCTACCCGGCCGGCGCCCCGAGGCGGTGGTCCAGGGCGGTGTGCCGGCGGCCCGCGCCGACGGTACGGACGGCGGCGGCCAGCGCCCGCCGGGAACCGACCAGGACGACGAGTTGCCGGGCCCGGGTCACGGCGGTGTAGAGCAGGTTGCGTTGCAGCATCATCCAGGCACTGGTGGTCAGGGGTACGACCACCGCCGGGTACTCCGAGCCCTGCGAGCGGTGGATGGTCATCGCGTACGCGTGGGCCAGCTCGTCCAGCTCGTCGAACTCGTAGTCGAGGTTCTCGTCCTCGTCGGTGCGTACGGTGAGGGTCTGTTCCTCCGGGGTGATGGCGGTGACGATGCCGAGGGTGCCGTTGAAGACGCCGGCCTGACCCTTGTCGTAGTTGTTGCGGATCTGGGTGACCTTGTCGCCGATGCGGAACACCCGCCCGCCCATCCGCCGCTCCGGTTGCCCCTCACGGTGCGGGGTGAGTCGCTGTTGCAGCAGGGTGTTGAGCGCGGCGGCACCGGCCGGCCCCCGGTGCATGGGGGCGAGGACCTGCACGTCGCGGCGCGGGTCGAGGCCGAACCGGGCGGGGACCCGGGCGCAGGCGACGTCGACGGTCAGCGCGGCGGTGGCCTCGGTGTCCTCGCAGGCGAACAGGAAGAAGTCCGGCAGGCCGTCGAGCAGGGGCGGCCGGCCGGCGTTGATCCGGTGCGCGTTGGTGATCACGCCCGACTGGGCGGCCTGGCGGAACACCCGGGTCAGCCGCACCCGGGGAATGGCCGGCGCGGTGAGCAGGTCGCGCAGCACCTCCCCGGCGCCGACGCTGGGCAACTGGTCGACGTCGCCCACCAGGAGCAGGTGCGCCCCCGGCGGCACCGCCTTGACGAGCTTGTTGGCCAGGATCAGGTCGAGCATGGACGCCTCGTCGACGACGAGCAGGTCGACGTCGAGGGGGTTGTCCCGGTCGTGGACGGCTTCCCCGCCGGGACGCAGTTGCAGCAGCCGGTGCACGGTGGCGGCGGGATGCCCGGTCAGCTCGGACAGCCGTTTCGCGGCCCGGCCGGTCGGCGCGACCAGGGTGATCCGGGCCTTCTTCGCGGCGGCCAGCGCGACGATGGACCGCACCGTGAAGCTCTTGCCGCAGCCGGGCCCGCCGGTGAGCACCGCCACCTTCGCGGTGAGCGCCAGCCGGACGGCGTGCTCCTGCTCGGGGGCGAGGTCGTTGCCGGTGACCGTCCGCAGCCAGGCCAGCGCCCGGGGCCAGTCGACGTCGGTGAAGTGGGGCAACCGGTCGGCCCTCTCGTGCAGCAGCCGCAACAGGGCGGCGGCCAGGGACTGCTCGGCGCGGTGGAACGGCACCAGGTAGACCGCCGGCACCGGCTCGCCGTCGTCGCCGGGCAGGAACTCCCGGACCACGCCCTCCTCGGCGATCAGGTCGTCCAGGCAGCGGGTGACGAGGTCACCGGGAACGTCGAGGATCTTCGTGGCGTCGGCGACGAGCGCCGGGGCGGGCAGGTAGCAGTGGCCCGAGTCGGTGGCCTCGGACAGGGTGTACCGCAGGCCCGCCATCACCCGCTGCGGACTGTCGTGCGGGATGCCCACCGCCTGGGCGATGGTGTCGGCGGTCTTGAAGCCGATGCCCCACACGTCGGCCGCCAGCCGGTACGGCTCCTTCGTCACCACCTCGATCGACGCGTCGGCGTACTGCTTGAAGATCCGCACCGCCAGCGACGTCGACACCCCGACGCCCTGGAGGAAGACCATCACCTCCTTGATGGCCTTCTGTTCCTCCCACGCGGCGGTGATCTTCGCGGTGCGTTTCGGCCCGAGCCCGGCGACCTCGACCAGCCGGGCGGGTTCCTCCTCGATGATCCGCAGGGTGTCCAGGCCGAAGTGCGCCACGATCCGCTCGGCGAACACCGGCCCGATGCCCTTGACCAGGCCGGAGCCGAGATAGCGGCGGATGCCCTGGATGGTCGCCGGCAGCACCGTGGTGTACGAGTCGACCTCGAACTGCCGGCCGTACTTCGGGTGCGACGACCAGCGTCCCGACAGCCGCAGGCTCTCGCCGGGCTGCGCGCCCAGCAACGCGCCGACCACGGTCAACAGGTCGCCGCCCCGGTCGGTGGCGACCCGGGCCACGGTGTAGCCGGTCTCCTCGTTGACGTAGGTGAGCCGTTCGAGGACCGCGTCCAGGGTGGCGAGCGGCGGGCGGGCGGGGGCGGTCACCCCCTCATCGTGCCGGGTACCCGGAGCGCCCCGTGCACCGCCCGGACGGACACCGGCGTCCTCCCCCGCCGGGCGGGCGGGGAAGGACGCCGGGTGTCGCGGTGCGCCTGGTCAGCCGATGGTGAGGTTGCCACCGGAGGCGGTCAGGGTGATCTCCCGGGTCGACGCGCCGGTCCAGTCCGACGAGAACAGCAGCCGGTCACCGTCCCAGACGGTGATGCCGATCCCGTCGCGCCGGCCCGGCTCGCCCCGGTCGGTGGCGGTCACCCGCATGGTCAGCCCGGTGGCCACCGCGACCGGGTTCTGCGCGGTGGAGATGTCGTACAGGGTGACCTGGTAGCGCAGGTCGGCGACCGCTTCCCCGGCCGTCGTGGCGACGCCGAACGACTCCAGCGCGGTGCTCTGGAACTTGTACCGCTTGCCGCCCGACTTGTAGCCGACCTTCGCGCTGCCGACCAGCTTCTTGCCGTTGTTGATCCGGCCGTCCAAGGTCACCTCGATGCGCCGGTCGTCGTCGAGCGGGTAACCACCGGCGGTGGCCCCGCCCTTCAGGTAGCCCGAGCCGGCGACCGACCGGCCGTACCCGCCGGCCACCGTGACGGTGGCCGTCGCGCTGCCGGTGTACGCCCCCGACAGCGTGGCGGTGACCGGGTGCGCGCCGTGCGGCAACACGGCGCGGCAACTGGCCGAGCCGTCGTCCGCCGCCGCGCCGAACGGCGTCGCGACCGCCGTGCAGAGGGTCTCGTCGCCCTCGGTGAAGGTCACCGTGGCGTTGCGGACGTCACCGCCGCCACCCCGGACGGTGGCCCGCAGCAGCACCCCGGTCGAGTCGGCGTCGTCCACCGGGGAGGCCAGGGCGTCACCGGTGTAGGTGACCGTGGCCGCGCGGACCTGGGTGATGGCGAGGTCGGCGTCGCTCAGGTCGAAGAAGACGTTGCCGACCGCCTCGATCTTCAGCCGGCCCCGGGCGGTGTCCACGTTCGGCAGCGTCACCGTCGCCGCCCCGGTGTTCGGGGTGCGCTCGGCCAGCACGTACGGGAAGGTCGCCCCACCGTCGGCGGAGAACGAGATCCGCACCTCGCTGACGTTGACCGGCGCGGCGTCCGTGCCGGCCACGTCCCAGGTGACCGGCATGGTGCCGCCGCCCAGGTGGGCCGCCGACGTCGCCTGCGAGGTGACCAGGAACGGGCCGGCCGCCGGGGCGAGGGTCAACGCCACGTCGGCGCTGCCGATGCCGCCGCCGCCCGGGTGGTGGTCCCGGCCGGTGAGCCGGAAGTGCAGGGTCCGGTCGTTGGTGACACCGACCCAGTCGGCGGTGGGCAGGAACTCCGAGTAGCAGTCCACCGTCGCGGCGGGCACGTTGCTCGCCCCGCCGGTGGCCGGCGGGGCAGGCGCGGCCGGGCAGGCCCCGGTGGCGGCGTTGGTGTTGTTCGCCGCGATCTGCGCCAGGTTGGGGAAGTGCCGGGTCGGATCGGTGGTCACCGCGTTCTCCCCCGGCGAGTGGTACTCCAGGGTGTCGGTCGGGCTGACCGCCGCCGCCTCGCCGAACTGCCGGAACAGCGGCCCGTTGGTCTTGGTGTTGTTGACCAGCGCGGTGCCGGTGCTGCCGCCCCGGTCGTTCTGCTCCCACAGGTAGCTGACGGTGTCCCCGTCGGCGTCGGTGGCGCTACCGGTCAGCGCGAACGGGGTCCGCGCCGGAATGGTGTGCGCCGCCGCCGGCACGGTGACCACGGGGGCCCGGTTGCCGGTCTGCGCGGTCTGGAAACCGTTGTTGCCGGCCGCCCCGCCCCGGGCGGTCTCACCGACGAAGCCGGACGCGCCGACGAGGTCGGTCAGTTCGAGCGCCGGCACGTCGACCCCGGCCAGCGGGCCCGCACCGAAGGTGACCTGGAAACCGGTGTCGTTCGGCGCGCCGAGCCCGCCGAAGGCCGACACGGTGACGGTGGCCCCGGCCGGCCAACCGGCGATCGACTCGATGGCCGCCTTGATCCCGGCGGCGGTGTAGTTGCCGCCACGCACCACCGGCACGGACGACTGCCCCGCGTAGCTGATGCGCAACGCGTCGCCGTCGGTGTCGAAACCGGACAGCGAGACGGTCTGCACCTCGTTGAGCGCCGGGCGGGTGCCGGAGACGAACGTGCTGATCTCGGTGTAGCTGCGCTGCGACCAGTACGGGTCGCTGTGCGGCTGGAGGTTGTCCTGCTGGCAGATGCCCGCGTACGCCATGATCGACGAGCCGCTGCCCGGCTCGTAGGAGTTGGCGGCGCTGCGGTTGCTGCCGGAGCAGTTGTACTGGGTGCCGTTGAAGGTGTGGTTGCCGGCGAACTGGTGCCCGATCTCGTGCGCCACGTAGTCGACGGCGTAGAAGTCACCGACCGGGGTGGGCAGGCCGGTGCAGCCGCGGGCCTTGCCGTCCAGGCCGACCACGCCCAGGCCGGCGACGCCACCACCGGGCAGGCCGAGGCCGATGTGCCCGACGTCGTAGTTGCCCGCGCCGACGAGCTGGCCGAGCACGATCCGGTTGCGGTTGAGCAGCGAGCTGGTGCACGACGAGATCTGCGCCGGGGTGTAGCAGGCCGCCGCGCCGCACGGCCCGTTCGGCTCGGTGGCCAGGGCGGCGGTGTTCAGGTTGGTCTTGTCGGTGTCGTTGACCAGCACCAGCCGGATCGCCGTCTCGTCCTCGTAGATCTGGGTGACCCGGTTGATCAGGGTCACCTTCGCCGCGGTGACGTTCTCCGCGCCGAAGAAGGTGGCGTACGACGGGTCGGTCACCAGGGCCAGCCGGTAGGTGCGCAGGGTGACCTGCGGGCCCGCCGGCTCGTCCGCGGCCACCTCCGGCGACAGCGCCCCGGCCGCCGCCGCGACGTCCTCCCGCTCCACCATGGCCGGGTCGGTGTCGACCAGGTCGCGGGCGTAGTAGCTGGCGTAGACGCTCTGGTCGCCGTGGTAGTACGGGTCGAGGTACCAGCTGCCGCCGGTCGACCGGACCGAGGCGTGGAAACCCAGCGGGGTCAGGTCGGCCCGGATGGTCGCCGTCGGGTCGTCCAGGCCCCGGCCGACGTACGTGCTGATCTCGGGGTGCCGGGCGGCGAGGCCCGGCTCCATCACCGGCGAGTCGACCAGGCTGAACCGCTGGAAGCCTCCGGTGGGGGTGGGCAGCGCGACGGTCAGCGCCGGCTGCGCCCGCCGGGCCGTGCCGGCCCGCTCGGCGGGGGCGTCGGCCAGGGTGTCGGCCAACGCGGCCCGGTCCAGGGTGTACGCGGCGAACCGCTCGGCGCGGATGTCGGGGGTACGCCCGCCCCGGGCGTTGGCCGACAGCTCGCCGGGCAGCTGCCGCCAGGGGCCGGGGTCGGCCGGCGCGGCGACCGCCGCGGTGCCGCCGATCAGCGGCAGCACGGTGGCGACCAGCACCGCGGCGAGCAGCCCGGCCAGCCGGCGGCGGCCGCGACCAGCGGGATCGGGGGGTGGAACCGTCATCGAGTGGGCCTCACTTCACGAGGTCGGGGAACGGGCCGGATGGCGTGGCGTTCGTGGGCCACGCCGGGCTGTCCCGGGAAACACACGCTATGACGGGTCCCCTGTCGACAGACATCATCCGTAAAGTCGACGCGGCGGCACAGCCCGGCGGTGTAGACCCTCCCCGGTGGACCGCGCGCCACACGCCGGGGAGGCCCGAGCGACGCCGCCGTCCGGGCCGGCCGGGTGGGGGCGGTCGCGGACCGGGTGCCGGTGTCAGCCGGTCGGTCGATCGCCCCGGATGCGGGCGTGCAGGTGCATGTCGTGCCGACCGTCGGCGTGCACGGCGTCGCTGCGCTTGGTGCCCTCCAGGAGGAAACCGGCGCGCAGGGCGGTCCGGCAGGAGGCGACGTTGCGGGTCGAGTGGTCCAGGTGCAGCCGGTGGAAACCCGCCGTGTCCAACGCCCAGTCACCCAGCGCCGTCAACGCCCGGGAGGCCACCCCCGCCCGGCGGGCGGCGGGAAGCACCCAGTACGCGCACCCGGCGACGCCGTCGTCGAGATCCATGCTGGTCAGGGCGATCCGGCCGAGCACCTCGACGCCGTCGCGGGTCACCGCCCAACTGGCGCCGGTCTCCCCCACCCAGGCCCGGTCATAACCCCCGAACCACTCACGGACCTGACTCTCCGAGGCCGGATGACGGGTGTGCCAGTGCCGGATCTCCGGGTCCCGGTAGGCGGCCAGGAACACCGGGGCATCGGACGCCTCCCAGGGACGCAGGACCAGGCCCCCCGGCGCGGCGAGGGTCGGCTGCGCACCGGCGGCGAGGGCCCCGGCGGGAATGGCCGGTGGTGTGGAAAGAGGGACCCGCACGTCTCATCCTCCCCCGATGCCGTGTGCCGGTGTCAAACCCCGCCCGGTGCGGCGACGTCGACGTCGACGCGGGCGACGCCCCGGTGCGCGGCGAGACGTTCCGCCTGTGCGACGATGCCGTCGCGGGTGGCGGCAGGCAGCTTCCGCCACGGCTGGACGGCGAGCGTCAGCGTCCGGCCGGCCTTACGGGGACGCCAGGTGCCGACGATCTCACCGCCGGCCAGGACGGCGCCGGGGCGGCCCAGCACCGGCCACAACTGCTTGGCGTGGGCCGCGTCCGGCACCAGGATCGCCCGGTCCCGCGCCTGGAGGAACAGGTCGTACGGGCCGAGCAGGCGGACCGCCGTGGTGTCGGCGGCACCGGCGAGCGCCGGCTCGTCGGCGGCGAGCAGCGAACGGGCCTCCCCGTCGACCCGCACCTCGACCACGTCCTGCGGCCAGCGGGCCCGCACGTCCCTCACCGGGGCGTCGAGGTAGTCGGCGACCTGCCGGGGGGTGGCCGGGCCGAGCAGCCGCAGGTAGGCGCGGACCAGGTCGAACCGGTCGCCGGGCGGGGCGGCCCGGGTGAACCCGGGGATGCGGTGCAGGACCGGTGGCGAGGTGTCGGCGCGCAGCTCCAGCCCGGCCCGCACGGCCGCCAGCCGGAACGGCATCTCGTAGAGGTGGGTGGCGGCGCAGGGCCGGCAGAACCGCAGGTAGGGCTCGGGCAGCAGGGCGGCCAGCCGCCCGGAGACGTCGCCCTTGACCGTCGGGGTGGTGACCACGGCCCGCATCCGCGCCGCCACCTCGTCGAGGGCGGCCAGGTTGCCGATGCCGGCGGCCTTCAGCGGCCGGGCGGCGTCGTAGATGCGTTTGCCCGCGTCCGCGTCGGAGTACGGCGCGACCGCCCCCGCCACCTCGGCCACGTCGGCGCGACGGTAGAGATGCGGCGCGCCCCGCACGGTCCACAGCAGGACCAGGTCGTCCGCGACCGGTGCGGTCACCGCGACCCCGCGCAGGGCCAGGGCCCACCGGCCGCCGTCCGGGCCGGTGTCCTGCACCCCGATGTCGAGCACGGCGGTGTCCGCCGGCGTGCCCTCGGCCCGGCCGAGTTGCTGCGCCCCGACCCGGAACTGCATCACCTGACGGCGGTCGATCATCCGACCAGCCTAGGTGCCAACCCCGACAACCCAGGTCCCGTCGGGACCGGCACGCCGGGGACGGCGGCCCACCCGTCGTGGCCGGCACCCCGGGGCACCGGCCACGACGGGCGGGCCGCTGCTACTCCCGGAGCCCGATGTGGTCGACCGGCGGGACCCGGAGCAGCCGGCGGACCGGCCACACCGTCGTCGCCAGCGCCAGCAGGGTGACACCGCCGAGCACCACCACCACACCCAGCGGCGGCACGTACGGCACCGGGCTGCCGGTCAACGCGGCGACGATCGCGCCCAGGGTCAGCGCGGCGACCGTCGCGCCGATCAGCACCGCGCTGCCGAGCAGCCCGGCCTGCTCGGCAAGGACCATCCTGCGGATCTGCCGCCGGGTGACCCCGACCAGCCGCAGCAAGGCCAGTTCGCGGCGGCGGGCCAGCGCGGCCAGCACCATCGTGGTGGCCGAGGCCAGCGCCGCGTAGCCCACCAGCACGCCGATCAGCAGCCGGTTCAGCCAGGCACCCAGCGCCAGGTCGGTGCCGATCAGCCGGGTCCGGGTGGCCGCGTCGCGCAGCTGCCCGCCCGGCTGGCCGGCCGCCCAGCCGGCCAGCGGCGCGTCGGCGTCCGGGCCGGCGCGGACCAGGATCTCGTCGGCGGTGGCCCCGGCGGTGTGCCCGGCGACCGTCCCGGTGGCCAGGGTGACGTCACCGAAGCCGAGGCCCCGGCCGTAGACCGCCACGACCCGCAGGGTGACCGGGGTGCCGTCGCCCAGCCACAGGTCGGCCCGGTCGCCGACCCGCCACCCGGACGCGGACGCCTGCGTCGTGGACAGCGCGACCGTGCCCACTGTCAGGTCGGCCAGGTCGCCGTCGCGCACGTCGAGGTCCATCGTGTCGGTGAGGCCGACCGGGTCGACGGCCTGCGCGGGGACCGGCGTGATGCCGTCGAGCGACGACCGCACCACCACCTGGGTCCGGCGTACCCCGGTGGCGGCCCGCACCCCGGGCAGCGCGCGGACCTGGCCGGTGGCGTCGGCGGGCAGCCCACCCGGCGCGGTCAGCACCCGCCCGGCGAGCGTCCCCGCGCCGCTCTGGGCGACGGTCTGCCGTTCCAGGTTGGTCTGGAAGAACCAGACCGAGCCACCGAGGCCCACCGCCAGCACCAGGAAGGTCAGCACCGTCGCCGTGCCCCGCGCGGTGGCCCGCAGGTTGGCCGCGGCCAGGTAGCCGCCGACCCCCCAGAGGCGGGGCAGCGCCGGGGTGAGCAGCCGCGCGACGTACCCGTTGATCCACGGCGCGAGCAGCGCCACCGCGACGACGAACAGGTAGAGCATGCCGACCGCGCCGGCCAGCGCACCCGTCGAGCCGGTGCTGCCGGCGGTGACCGCCCCGGACGAGACCGCGCCCGCCAGCGTCAGGCCACCGACGACCAGCCGCACCCGGCCCGGCGGTCGGGCCTCGACGGCGGACTCGCCGAGCGCCTCGACCGGCTTGATCGCGGTGACCCGACGCCCGGCGACCAGGGCGGCGAGCACCGCCACCAGCACCGCCGTGCCGGCGGCGGCAGGCACCGCGAGCAGGCCGCCGGCCATCGGGAAACCGGCCGGGACGAAGCCCCGGTCGACCAGCTCACCGTGCACCCAGCGGGCGGCCAGCAGCCCGGCGGGCCCGCCGAGCGCGGCGGCGACCAGGGCGAGCAGGGCGGCCTCGGCGAGCAGCAGCCGACGCACCTGGCCCGGGGTGGCCGCGACCGCGCGCAGCAGCGCCAGGTCCCGGCGGCGGTGCCGGACGGAGAGCCCGATCGTGCCGGCCACCACGAACACGACCAGCAGGACGACGTACCCGCCGAAGGCCGAGCCGACGGTGACCAGCAGGCCCTGGGCGGCCAGGTCCGCCGGCTGCTCCACCGTGCCCCGGTCGCCGCCGACGTGGACGGTGGCGCCGGTGGGCGCGGCGACCCGGCGGACCGCGTCGGCGACCGCGTCGTGGTCGGCGTCGGGGGCGAGCCGCACACCGATCGTGTCCACCCGGCCCGGGTGGACGGACAGCCGGGCCGCCTGCGCGTCGGTGAAGAACACCGCGTCGGTGCCGGTGTCGACGGTGGCGCTCACCCGGTGGGACCGGGCGACCCCGCCGACGACCAGGTCGATCCGGTCGCCGGGGGACGCGCCGAGCCGCACGTCGACCGCCACCTCGTCGTCGGCGCGGGGCGCGACGCCCATGCTGACCGGCCGGCCGGCGAAGGCGTACGTGGCCCAGCCGTGCCCGACGGCCGGGGGCACACCGATCGGCACCCGGTCATCGCCGGTGGCGTCCGCGACGCCGGGCAGCCGACGGACGCGTTCCACCAGGGCGGCGTCCACCGTGCCGCCCTCGGGCAGGGCGACGGTGCTGGTGGTGGTGTCGCCGCCGAACTCCCGCGTCTGCTCGCTGAGCGTGCGGTGGGCGACCACCAGGTCGGCAGTCGCCCAGAGCCGGGGCTCCGGCCGCCACCGCAGCCCGGACTCGACGAGGGTGCCCATGGCGACCAGGATCGTCACCCCGGCGAGCAGGGCGAGCAGCGTCGCGACGGCCGGGCCGGCGCGGTGGCGCAGCAGCCGGGCGGCGAGCCGGGTCATCGGACGGCCCGCCCGTCCAGCGCCGCCAGGCGTTCGGCGATCCGGGCCGCCCCGAGCTGCGGCAGGTCGGCGACGATCCGGCCGTCGGCCAGCACCAGCACCCGGTCGGCGTACGACGCGGCGACCGGGTCGTGGGTCACCATCACCACGGTCAACCCGTGTTCGTCGACGATCGCGCGCAGCAGCGTCAGCACCTGTGCCGCGGTGTGCGAGTCGAGCGCCCCGGTGGGCTCGTCGCAGAAGACCACCTCGGGTCGGGTGGCGAGCGCGCGGGCGATCGCCACCCGCTGCTGCTGGCCACCGGAGAGCGCGGCCGGCCGGTGACGCAGCCGGTCGGTGAGCCCGACCCGCGCCACCACCTGACCCAGCCAGGCCCGGTCGGGGCGGACCCCGGCCAGCCGCAGCGGCAGCACGATGTTCTCCTCGACGGTGAGCGCGCCGATCAGGTTGAACGCCTGGAAGACGAACCCCATCCGGGTCCGCCGCAGCTCGGTCAGCCGGGTCTCGGACAGGGTCGACAGGTCGGTGTCGCCGAGGACGACCCGGCCGGAGGTGGGCCGGTCGAGCCCGGCGGCGACGTGCAGCAGGGTGCTCTTGCCGGACCCGGAGGGGCCCATCACGGCGGTGAAGGTGCCCCGGTCGAAGCCGACGTCGACCCCGGCCAGCGCGGTCACCGGGGTGGGGCCGGACGGGTAGACCCGGGTGAGCCGGGCGACGCGCACCGCCGCGCCGACGGGCCCCGCCGGGTCGGCGGTCCGTACGGGGTCGAGGGGGTGTGCCGGATGGACTGGCATCCTGGTGGCCTTCCGTGTCAGCGGGTGTGGGCTGCGCGCACCAGGAACGCTATGCAGGTGGAGGGCCGGGAACCATCCAGCGGGCTGCCCGGACGGCGGTACCGCAGGCGCTACCCCCGGCCGCCGTCGAGGTGGCGCAGCACCGCGGTGACCCGGCGGTCGACCCGGTCGTCCGGGGGGAGTTGGAGCTTGGCGAAGATGTTGCGGATGTGCTTGTGCACCGCCCCGTCGGTGACGAACAGGCGCTCGGCGATCGCGGTGTTGCCGAGCCCCTCGGCCATCAGCCCCAGCACCTCGCGCTCGCGTGGCGACAGCTCGCCCAGCGCGGTGTCCGGGCGGCGGTTGCGGGCCAGCAGTTGACCCACCACCTCCGGGTCGATGACGCTGCCGCCGTCGGCGACCCGGTGCAGCGCGGCGAGGAACTCCTCGACCCGGCCCACCCGTTCCTTGAGCAGGTAGCCGAGCCCGACCGCGCCGACGGAGAACAGGTCGGTGGCGAACGCCTGCTCGACGTACGCCGAGAGGACCAGCACCGCGAGGCCGGGCCGGCGGCGGCGGGCCTCCACCGCGGCCACGATGCCCTCGTCGGTGTGCGTCGGCGGCATCCGGACGTCCACGATCGCCACGTCCGGCGTGTGGGCGTCGACGGCGGCCAGGAACTCGCCCGGGGTGCCCGCCGTGGCGACCACGTCCAGGTCCTCCGCCCGCAGCAGCAGCGCCAGCCCCTCCCGCAGCAGCGGGTCGTCCTCGGCGATCACGATCCGCACGGCAACTCCACCTCCAGTCTCGTCGGCCCTCCCGGTGGGCTGGTCAGCGTCATCCGGCCGTCGTACGCCCCGACCCGCCGACGGATGCCGGTCAGCCCCGAGCCGCCGGCCTCGTCGGCGTCGCCGTGCCCGTCGTCGGTGACGGTCACCAGCAGCCGGTCCCGCTCGCGGCGGACGGTCACGTCGACCCGGCCGGCGCCGCTGTGCCGGACCACGTTGGTCAACGCCTCCGCCACCACGAAGTAGGCGGTGGCCTCCACCGAGACGGCGCAGCGTACCGGCACGTCGACGGTGAGCCGGCAGGGCACCGCGCAGCCGCCGGCCAGGCCGGCCAGGGCACCGGTGAGGCCCCGGTCGTCCAGCACGGGCGGCAGGATGCCCCGCACCACCGTACGCAGTTCGCCGAGCGCCTGTTCCGCCGCGTCCTGCGCCTGCCCGAGGATCTCGTCGGCCCGGTCCGGGTCCCGCCGTACCGCCCGGCGGGCCGCCCCCAGCAGCACGTTGACGGCGACCAGCCGGTTCTGGGTGCCGTCGTGCAGGGAGCGTTCGATGCGGCGCAGTTCGACCGCGTGGGCGTCCAGCGCCGCGGCCCGGGTGGCGGTCAGCTCGGCGACCCGCAGCGACAGGTCGAAGCCCGGCGGCGGGGGCAGCAGCCACCGGCCCGGCCGGGCCTGGAGGCGGGCCAGCGCCGGCACGAACGCGACGGTGGCGGCCAGCCAGCCGAAGCCGAGCAGCCCGACCACGAGCGCCTCGCCCAGCCCGTCGATGCGCCACCAGACGATCCCCGGCGCGCCGGCCTCGGGTGGCAGCAGCCGGTACCACAGCGGGAAGGTGAGGTCCTGCACGGCGTAGAGCGGCAGGGACAGGCCGAGCAGTCCGCCGGTCAGGCCGGCGACCGCGTGCAGCGCGACCCAGCCGAGTTCCCGGCGGACGAACGGGTCGCGTACCGCCACCCGCAGCTCGGCCGGCACCGGGCCCGGGGCGGGGACCGGCCCGCCCCAGCGGGACAGCCGGGCCCGCTCCCGGTCGGCCACCGCGCGTACCGCCCGCAGCGTGCCGGGCGCCGCCGGCAGCCCCACCCAGACCAGGCAGGCCGTCGCCACGACGAGCACCCGGAGCAGGGTGGCCAGCGCCAGCAGCGCGGTGCCGAGCCCTCCGACGAGATGGGCGAGGGCGTCGACCGTGGTACGGGCCCGGTCCCGCAGGTGTGTCATCGGAAGACCTCCCGCGCCAACATAGGCCACCGGGCGGCCGGCCCGGCACCGTCGGTACGGAAAGTACCGCCTGCTGTACCACCGTCGGTCGTGCTGGCGGGATCGTGTCCGGCCCGCCGCCGCGCCTAGCGTCGACCTGGTCGAACACCCGCCCACCCGAGGAGGCAGCCATGACCGATCCGTACCGCATCGCCGACGCCCCGGCCGACCCGCCGCAGCCGGCGGCCGACCGGCTCCGTCCGCTGCTGTGGCTGGTGCTGGTGGTCAGCGTCGCCGCCAACGCGGTGCTGACGACCGTACTGGACAACCAGTGGGCCGGCTCCGCGTGCGGCCTGCTGGCGGTGCTCTGCGCCGGGACGCTCGTCGCCCGGCACCGCCGCGCCCGGTGACCGACGCCGGGCCCGCCACCGGCCCCCGGGGCGGTGGCGGGCGGGCAGCCGTCGGCCGGAGCGGTCGAGCCGCGCCGGTGCCAGCGGTCACGGTTCCCGGTCGCGGAGCATCAGCACGTACGTCGCGGTGAGCGCCACCGGGCGGTCCGCGTCGACGGCCAGCTCCGCCAGGGCCCGCGACGCCCGCTCCCCCGGGATGCCCGCGAGCGCCTGGGTCAGGCGACGGCGTACCGGCGACGCGACGGCGTCACCGGTGAGGCCCGCGACGAGCGCGGCGGCGATCCGGTCGGCCGATTCGGCGTCGACGGCCAACGCGGCCAGCGCGTCGGCGGCCTCGACGTCGTTCGCCTCCTGCACGACCATGTCGACGAGCGTCGGAACGGCCTCGGGTACGCCCCGGGCACCGAGCGTGAGCGCCGCGCACCTGCGGACCGCCACGTCACGGTGGTCGAGGGCGTCACGCAGCAGCGCCGTCGCGGCGTCGTGCGGGATCTCCACCAGGCACCGCACCGCGCGGTCGCGTACCGCCGCCACGGGCGCGTCGAGCCCCTGTGCCAGCAGCGGCAGTCCCGCCGCGCCGGCCCTCGCCACCGCCCACCGCAGCGCCCCGGCCACGTGCGGGTCGGGTTCGCCCAGCGCCGCCTCGACCAGGGCCTCCACCGCGACCGCCCCGACCGGGGCCAGGGCGGCCCGTTGCCGCTGCGCCGCGTGCGACGAGCCCAGGGCCCGCAGCAGCGCGACGGTCTGCAGGACGTCGGTCCAGTCGCCCGGCCCGGCGGCGTCGATGCGCTCCAGCCGGGTGAGCAGCCGCGTCTCGTCGGCGATCCGCGCCCGGGTCCGCCGGATCAGGTCGTCGACAAGCGTCGTCGGGGTGAAATCCGGATCGTCGAGCGCCTGCCCCACGGCGCGCAGCGACAGCCCGAGCGACCGCAGGCTCTCGATGTGGAAGATCCGCCGGACGTCCTCACCGGAGTACTCGCGGTAGCCCGCGCCGGTGCGTCCGCCCGGCCGTACCAGGCCGAGCGACTCGTAGTGCCGGAGCATCCGGACGCTGACCCCGCAGCGCCGTGCCACGTCGCCGATCAACACCGCTGCTCACCCCTGCCGGTCGGCGTCGCCGAGCGCCACGACGCGTTTCGCCTCCTCGAGCGAGAACGCGAAGCCGGCGTCCGGGTCACGCATCAGCCGCCGGGTGGCGGTCGCGTGGGCCCGTACCCGGGGGTCGGGGTGGGACGCGGCGGCGTCCAGCACCGGCGTGACGACCTCGCCGAGGGCGGCCAGTGCGCGGGCCAGGCTCAGCCACGTCGCCCGGTCGCCCCGCCCGAGCTGGGTGGCCAGGATCGCGGCCAGCCCGGCTTCGGCGTCGTGGGGCACGAGCACGACCGCGGCCCGCCAGGCCGCCCGCGCCACCTCGTCGTCGGCGTCGGTGAGCAGCGCCGGGGTGAGCGCCGGCCAGGCCGACCTGTCCCCGATCTTGGACAGGGTGTGCAACGCCTGGCTCCGGGCCTGCGCGGACGGCGTGCCGAGCGCGGCGACCAGCCGGGGGACCGTCACCGCCGCGGGGTGCCGGGTGAGCGCCCAGGTCAGCATCTCGCGTACCGCGAAGTCCGGTTCGACCGCGCACCGGGCGACGAGCGGGTCGACGTCGCGCGGGTCGGGGGCGGTGCCCAACGCGAGCGCCACCCGTAGCCGCACCGACGGGTCGCCGCCCGCCAACCCCCGTGTCCGGTCCGTGTCCGCTGCCGACCCGGTCATCGTGACCACCTCCGGGTCACAGTGAAGACCCTGCCACCGTGTCAGGGTCAAGCCGGTCCGGGGCGGGCGTGGCGGCGGTCGGCGTGGCCCGCCGGGTCAGTGGGCGCGCTGCGGCGTCGCCCCGGTGGGGGTCGACGCCCCGGCCGGACGGCGGGAGACGAGCATCCCGAAGGCGGCGGCGGTGAAGAACATGAGGCTGCCGTAGACCACCGACGGCATCGCCATCGTGGGGTTGTCCAGCAGCGTCGGGCTCATCCCGATGGTGATGGCCAGGGTGGCGTTGTGCAGGCCGATCTCGAACGAGGAGGCGACCGAGTCGCGGTGCCCGGCCCGTAGCAGGCGCGGCGCGAGGTAGCCGACGGCGAGGCTGAGCAGGTTGAACAGGGCGACGATCACGATGATCTCGCCGAGGGTGGCCAGCACGTCGTCCTTGATGCCGGCCACCGCACCCACGATGATCACGGCCAGCACCAGGACGGAGACGATCTTCACCGGGCGTTCCATCCGCAGGGCGAACGTGGGGAACCGACGCCGCAGCAGCATGCCGACCGCGATCGGGACCAGGACCAGCGCGAAGACCTGGACCACCTTGCCGAACTGGAGACCGATCGTGCCGTCCGCACCGGCGAAGCCGGCCACCGACAGGTTGACGATCAACGGGAGGGTGAACAGGGCCAGCACCGAGTTGATCGCGGTCAGCGAGACGTTGAGCGCGACGTTGCCCCGGAACAGGTGGCTGTAGAGACCGGCGGTGCTGCCCCCCGGCGAGGCGGCCAGCAGCATCATCCCCACCGCCAGCTCCGGACGCAGGTCGAAGGCGGTCACCAGGCCCAGGCAGACCACCGGCAGGAGCAGCATCTGACACCCGAGGCAGATCAGCACGACCCGGGGGTGGCGGGCCACCCGGCGGAAGTCCTCGACGGTCAGGCTGAGGCCGATGCCCAACATGACGATGCCGAGGGCGACCGGGAAGAGGGCGAGCGACAACCCGGAACCCATGATCCACCACCCTCCGGAGAAAAATTGACTTGCCTCGTTGGAGGATGGCACCGGCGGGTGTCCCCGGGCACCTCACGGCATGCTCATCCCCGGCCGTCCACCCCGGAACGACCCCGGCGCACCCGCTCCGACCAGGCAACCGGACGGTCCGGGGTGTCGGGTTGTTGTCGGGGCGCAGTCGGGTGCCCGCTAGAGGCGGGTGCGGTGTGAGCGGAGGGTGACACCAGCCGACCCGCCACTGCGAGACGAGGTAGTCATGCCCGTCACCCCGACCTATCCCGGCGTGTACATCGAGGAAGTCGCGAGTTCCGTCCGCCCCGTGATCGGCGTGGCCACCGGGGTGACCGCCTTCGTGGGATACGTCCGGACCGGACCGGAGAACCGTGCCGTCCGGGTGAACACCTTCGGCGAGTTCGAACGCCGGTTCGGCGGGGTCGACCGGGACTCCGAACTCAGCCTGGCCGTGCAACAGTTCTTCCGCAACGGCGGGGCCGCCGCCCTGGTCGTCCGGGTGCCCCGCGCCGACGCCCGCGCCGCCTCGGTGACCCTGCTGGACAAGGTCGGCGCCGGGGCGAAGTCCGCGCTGCTGCTGGACGCGACGAGCACCGGCGCGTGGGGCAGCGGGCTGCTCGTCGACGTCGATCACGACGGGGTCGCCGACGCCAAGTCGTTCAACCTCACCGTCACCGACACCGCCACCGGCGACACCGAACGGTTCACCGGGCTGTCCGCCGACCCGGCCAGCGCCGCGTACGCGGTGGCCCTGCTCAACGACCCGGACCGGGGTTCGGCGCTGGTCCGGGCACGCGCCGGGGCCGCCGGGGCGGGCCGGCCGGTGCCCAGCGGCACGGTCGGCACCGCTCTCGGCACCCCCACCGTCGACGCCGCGAAGAACTACCGGCTCACCGTGCAGCCCGACCGGCCCACCAAGCCGGACCCGAACGACCCGGCCAAGACCGTGCCGGCGGTCGCCCCGGTGACCGTGACCGTGCTGGACAAGGGAGAGCGGCTGCCGTCCTCCCCCGCCGGGGTGGCCGCGCTGCTGCAACGGAAGGTCAACGCCGCGTTGGGCGCCGCCGACGGCGCGGCCGGCCTGCGGGTACGGGTGACCCCCACCGCCGCCGGCGGGCTGCGCGTCCTCGGTGACGTGGACGCGGTGGTCGCCCCGGCGGCGCTCGACGCGGCCTTCACCGTCGCGGGGGTCTCCCCCGCCGGTGACGTCGCCGACGGCGCGGCCCTGCTGGGCCTGGCCGGGACGACCGCCAACGTCGGCCGGTTCAGCCCGCTCGGCGTCAAGCGGCTCGGCCAGGGTGACCTGGTCACCGGCTCCGACGGCACCACCCTGCCCGGCACCGGCGCGCTGATCGGCAGCGAGGCCGCCTACACCGGCATCTACGCGCTGCTCAAAACCGACCTGTTCAACCTGCTCTGCATCCCCGACGCCACCCGTGCCCGGCACGGCGACCCCGCCGCCATCGACAACGGGCTGGACCCGGAGGCCGTCTGGTCGGCCGCCTACGACCTCTGCGAACGCCGCCGGGCGGTCCTGCTGGTCGACCCGCCGCCCGGGGTGGACGACCCGGACCGCGCCCTGGACTGGATCAACCAGCTCGGGGTCAAGGGCCCCAACGCGGTGGCCCACTTCCCCCGCCTGCGCATCCCCGACCCCACCGACGGTTTCCAGCCCCGCACCGTCGCCCCCGGCGGCACCCTCGCCGGCCTGTACGCCCGCCAGGACACCGAGCGGGGCGTGTGGAAGGCACCGGCCGGCACCGAGGCGCAGCTACGCGGGGTGACCAACCTGGTCTATCCGTTGACCGACGCCGAGAACGGGGTGCTCAACCCGTTGGGGCTCAACTGCCTGCGCACCTTCCCGGTGACCGGCACGGTCAACTGGGGGGCCCGCACCACCGCCGGCGCGGACGTGCTGGCCAGCCAGTGGAAGTACACGCCGGTGCGCCGGCTCGCCCTGTTCATCGAGGAGAGCGTCTACCGGGGCACCCAGTGGGCGGTCTTCGAGCCCAACGACGAGCCGCTCTGGTCGCAGCTGCGGCTGAACCTGACGTCGTTCATGCAGGACCTGTTCCGCAAGGGCGCGTTCGCCGGGCGTACGCCCCGGGAGGCGTACCTGGTGCGGTGCGACGCGGAGACCACCATCGCCGACGACCGGGACCGGGGAGTGGTCAACGTGGTCGTCGGGTTCGCCCCGCTCAAACCCGCCGAGTTCGTCATCGTGCGGATCCAGCAGCTCGCCGGCCAGAGCCCGTCCTGAGAGGTGTGAGTCATGGTGCAGTTCGCGGTCAACCCGACGCGCTTCGACCCGTACAAGAACTTCAAGTTCCGGGTGAAGTGGGACGGCCGCTACGTGGCCGGGGTCAGCAAGGTCAGCGCGTTGAAGCGGACCACCGAGGTGGTCAAGCACCGCGACGGCGGCAACCCGTCGACCAGTCACAAGTCGCCGGGGCGGACCGAGTTCGAGGCGGTCACCCTGGAACGGGGGCTGACCCACGACGCCGAGTTCGCCCAGTGGGCGGGCCGGATCTGGGCGCTGCACGCCGGTGCCGGGGCGGAGGTGTCGCTGGCCGACTTCCGGCGGGACATCACCATCGAGCTGCTCAACGAGGCCGGCCAGGTCGCCCAGTCGTACCGGCTGTTCCGCTGCTGGGTGTCGGAGTACCAGGCGCTGCCGGAGCTGGACGCCAACGCCAACGCGGTGGCGATCGAACACCTCAAGCTGGAGAACGAGGGCTGGGAGCGCGACGAGGCGGTCGCCGAACCGGCCGAACCCCGGCTCGGGTCGTGACCGCCGCGGGCCCGCCGTCGACCGAGGTGGCGCTGGTCCACGCCTGGGACGACGCGCTCGGTCAGCCCGCGCCGCGCCGGGGGTTGCTGCTGCTCGGCCGGCCCGACGCCGACCGGCTGCCGGTGGGCGAGGTGACGGCGCTGCTGCTGGCCACCGCCGGTGGCTGGACCGGCGGCCGGGTGGCGACCACGGTGGACTGTCCGGCCTGCGCGCAACGGCTGGAGGTGACCCTCACCGTCGCCGACCTGCTGACCGCCGCGCCGCAGCGGACCGACCGGACCGCCGGCCCGTTCACCCTGCGGTGGCGGGGGCACCTGCTCACCCTGCGGCTGCCCACCCCCGCCGACCTGGCCGGGGCGGCGCGGGCCGGTGACGCGGCGGCGGCCGAGCGGTGGCTGCTCGACGCCTGCCTGCTCGACGCCGACCCGCCACTGGCCGACCCGTCCGCCGCGCTGCCGGCGGTGTCCGCCGCGATGGCCGAGCGCGACCCGCTCGGCGTCGTCGCGGTCGCCCTGACCTGTCCGGGCTGCGGCGGCGACACCGAGGCGCTGTTGGACGTGCCGGCGTGGGCGTGGCACGCCGCCGACGTCCGGGTGCGCCGGCTGCTCGACGAGGTGCACCGGCTGGCCCGCGCGTACGGCTGGTCCGAGGCGGAGGTGCTGGCCCTGGGTCCGCACCGCCGGGCGGCGTACCTGGAGCGGGTCCCGTGAGCGGCTACCTGGCCGCGCTGGCCGCCCTGGCCATCGGGACCGCGCCCCGGCTGCGTCCCCGCGCCCTCGGCCGGTTCGAGCCGCAGGAGCCGGAACCGGACGGCTTCCTGACCGAGCAGGAGCAGGAGCGGTGGCCGGCCACCCCGCCGCCGCCCGCCCGACCGACCGGCGCGCCGCCGTCGCCGGAGTCGCCGCCACCGCTGCCGTCGTCGC
>NZ_JACGMO010000050.1:0-48012 GCF_015354745.1 Micromonospora sp. S-DT3-3-22 | reverse complement strand
GTCCATCCGCCGGTCGCCTCGTAGAGCACCCCGACGAGCAGCGGGCCGAGCGCGGCGATCACGTAGCCGGTGCTCTGCGCGAAGGCGGACAGCGCCACCGTGCCGTCGGCCGTGCAGGTGGGCGTCGAGCCAGTCCAGCCCCTCCCGCAGCGACTCGGCCAGCAGGCCGGGGCTGCCGTGCGTCCATGGGCCGACGGTGAGCCGGGTGGGCACGCCCGCCGCCCGCAGCGCGGCGTGGTCGGCGAGCTGGGTGGGGAGGAAGATGTCCTGCCAGCCGCTGACCATCGTCACCGGGGCGCGCACCTCGGCGATCCGCGCGCCGAAGACCCGGGTCCGCCAGTAGTCGGCGTCCGGCGTGTGGTGGCGCAGCCACTCCTGGAAGAACGGCACGGTCACCCCGGTCGCCACCCGGTCGGCCTCGGCCAGCGGCAGGTGGGCCAGGGCGGCGGCCAGCCGGGGCTGCCCGCGCTTGAGTTCCCACTGCCGGGCCAGCCACGGCACGGTCTGCGCCTGGAGCAGCTCGGCCCACGTGAGCACCGTGTCCAGGGCGAAGGACTCCCCCGCGTACGTCGAGTCGCGGGTGGCCGAGGCGGTGACCACGGCGACCATCGCGGCCAGTTCCTCCCCCGCGTCCGCGGCCAGCGCCCACTGGACGAAACCCTGGTAGCTGGCCCCGAACATGCCGAACCGGCCGCCGTACCAGGGTTGCCGGCGCAGCCAGTCGACGGTGTCCAGCCCGTCGTCGCGCTCGTGCACCAGCGGGTCGAACAGCCCGTCGGAGCCGTCGGTGCCCCGGCAGGACTGGAGCACCAGGTGGAAGCCGCGACCGGCGACGAGCCGGCCGAGCAGCCGCATCGGCCCGCCCCGCCCGTACGGCGTGCGGATCAGCACGGTCGGCGCGCCGGGCAGCCGGGGGGCGTAGTGGTCGGTGCGCAGCCGCGCCCCGTCGCGGGCCCGGACCGCGATGCCCCGGGTGACGTCGACCCGGTGGGTGGCGGCGGCCGGCAGGCGCAGCACGGCGGCGGCGAGGCGGGCGAGCGACCGGTCCGGCACGGCGCTCAGTCCGCCGGGCGGCGGGACGGTTCGGCGCGGGCGGCCCGCATGGCGTCGCGGTGCTCCCGCATCGAGGCGACCATGGCCGCCAGGAACCGGTGCACGACGGCCAGCTCGTCGTCGGTGAACCGGGCCATCACGTCGTCGGTACGCCGGCCGAGCGGGCCGAAGAAGCTCATCGCCAGGGCGGCCCCCTGGTCGGCGTAGTGCAGGAACACCTTGCGCCGGTCGGCGGTGTCCCGGTCCCGGCGGATGTGCCCGGCGCGTTCCAGCCGGTCGACCAGCGCGGTCACCGACCCGGAGGAGAGGTTGAGCTGTTCGCCGAGCCGGCCGGGGGTGATCGGGTCGCCGAGCAGTTCGGCGTCCATGACGGCGATCAGGGCGTGCAGGTCGGTCGGGTTGAGCCCGTGCAGGCCGGCGAACGCGTGCCCGATGTGCTGCGCGTCGACCGAGTACCGCCGCAGGTCGTTGGTGATGTCGGCCACCATCCGCCCGCGCGGGTCGTCCCGCCGCCGATACATCCCGTGCGTTGCCACGCCCGCCGTTGCCCCCTGTCGCTGTGCCCGGTTGCAGCATAGAACAGCTGCCGATAATCTCGGCTATCAAGATACTCGAAGGACGGGTTATCTTCCTGTCCGCGTTCCCACCGACAGACCACGAGGGCCTCCGATGTCTCTGTTCACCCGCGTCGCCCGCAGCCGGCTCGCCGCCTGGCTCACCGTGGCCGCCGCGATCGTCGTCGGCGCGGTCGTCTTCGGGCTCCCCAAGCCCGACAACCCCGCCCCCGTCTCGGCCACCGGCCTGTCCGTGCAGTGGCAGTCGACCCAGGTGGAACGCCTCCAGGACCAACTACCCGACAGCGACGTCCAACCGGCGATCGTCGTGGTCAGCCGGGACGACGGCAGCCCGCTGACCGACGCCGACCGGGCCGCCGTCACCGACCGCTCCGGCGCGCTGGGCCGGCTCGCCGTCGGCGGCCAGGTCAGCCCACCCCAGGTCTCCCCCGACGGCACCGTCGCGCTGCTCGCCGTCCCGCTGGACACCGCCGGCGGCCAGCAGGCCGTCGCCGACGAGGTGGCGAAGGTCCGCGACAGCCTCACCGGCCTGCCCGACGGGCTCACCGCCGCGGTCACCGGCGCACCCGCGTTCACCGCCGACCTGACCAAGGTCTTCGAGGGCGCCGACATCACCCTGCTCGCCGTCACCGCCGGTGTGGTCGCCCTGCTGCTGCTGATCACCTACCGCAGCCCGTTCCTGTGGATCGTGCCGCTGATCGTCGTCGCCGCCACCGAACAGCTCACCCTGCGGGCCGTCGACACCATCGTTCCGGCCGTCGGCATCAACCTCCAGGAGGGCGCGGTCACCGGCATCGCCAGCGTGCTGGTCTTCGGCGCCGCCACCGACTACGCCCTGCTGCTCATCGCCCGCTACCGGGAGGAGTTGCGCCGCGACGAGGACCGGTTCGCCGCCATGCGCGCCGCCGTCCGCCGGACCGCCGAACCGATCCTCGCCAGCGGCGGCACCGTCGTGCTCGGCGTGCTCACCCTGCTGCTGTCCGAGCAGGAGACCAACCGGGCGCTCGCCGTGGCCTGCGCCACCGGCGTCGTGTTCGCCATGCTCTCCGCGCTGTTCGTGCTGCCCGCCGTGCTGGTCATCTTCGGCCGGGGACTGTTCTGGCCGTTCGTGCCCAGGGTCGGCGGCCCCGCCCGGGAGGGCAAGCTGTGGGGCCGGCTCGGCGTCGCCGTGGTCCGCCGCCCGCTGCCGGTCGCCGTGCTGTCCACCCTGCTGCTCGCCGGCCTCGCCCTCGGCGGGCTCACCCTGCGCACCGGGCTGTCCGAGACCGAACAGTTCCGGGTCAAGCCCGAGGCGGTCGCCGGAGCCGAGACGCTGGCCCGCGCCTTCCCCGCCGGCACCACCCAACCGGTGGCGGTGCTCACCAACCCGGCCGCCGCCGCCGAGGTCACCCGGACCGCCGCCGCCGTCCCCGGGGTCGCCTCCGCCCGGCCCGGCGTGGCCGGCACCGCCGTCGCCCAGGTCGACGTGGTGCTGACCGACGAACCGGGCAGCCCGGCCTCCGACCGCACCATCGGGGCGCTGCGCGACGCGGTGGCCGCCGTACCCGGCTCCGCGCCGCCGACCGTCGCGGGTGCCGACCCCGCCGACGGGGCGCTCGTCGGCGGCACCGTCGCGGCCACCTACGACTCCGACGAGGCCAACACCCGGGACCTGCGGCTGATCCTGCCGATCATCCTGGTGCTCGTCTTCGCCGTGCTGGTGCTGCTGCTGCGCGGCCTGCTCGCCCCGCTGCTGCTGGTGCTCACCGTCATCGCGTCCTTCTTCGCCAGCCTCGGCGCGGCGTGGCTGCTCTTCGACCACGTGCTGGACTTCCCCGCGCTGGACAGCGGGGTGCTCCTGCTGGCCTTCGTGTTCCTCGTCGCGCTCGGCGTCGACTACAACATCTTCCTGGTCACCCGGGCCCGGGAGGACGCCCGCCGGGCCGGCACCCGCGACGGCATGCTCTCCGCCCTGCGGGTGACCGGTGGGGTGATCACCAGCGCCGGCATCCTGCTCGCCGCGGTCTTCGCCGTCCTCGGCGTGCTGCCCCTGATCCTGCTGACCCAGATCGGGATCATCGTGTGCATCGGCGTGCTGCTCGACACACTGCTGGTGCGTACCGTGCTGGTGCCGGCGCTGGCGTTCCTGCTCGGCGACCGGTTCTGGTGGCCGGGACGGATCGACCGGGAGGCCGACGACGACGCCGGGGCGGCCACGCCCGCGCCGGCCGTCGCCGCCCGGGACTGACCCGCCCCTCCGACCCGGTCGGGGGTCCCCACCTGCACCAGTGGGGGCCCCCGGCCGTCGGCGTACCCCCGGTGGACGTGTCGCCCGTCACGGCCGCTCCGGTCACCGGGAGCAGTGCCCGGACGGACCCGCACGGGCCCGCGTACGCTAGGAGACCGACCAGCAGGGTCGACACCCCCGGCACCGACAGACCGAAGATCACTGCGGCCTCGGCCGCGGTGACCGTCGCGACGACCAGGTGCCCGGCCGGCCCCGGGCCGACCGGCCCGCCGGTAGGGATCCGCAGACCCGCTGCTGGCACGGCCGGAACAGCAGTTCCGGCACAGATCCGGGCGGTGACGGGACGACCCCGACACCTGCCCCGGCAACCGCAGACAGGAGTATGGAGGGTATGCAGCTTCGCACCGACCTCCGCAATGTCGCCATCATCGCCCACGTCGACCACGGCAAGACGACCCTGGTCGACGCCATGTTGCGGCAGGCCGGCGCCTACGGGGCCCGTGGTGAGAACACCGAGCGCGTCATGGACTCGATGGATCTCGAACGGGAAAAGGGCATCACCATCCTGGCCAAGAACACCGGCGTGCGCTACCTCCCGGCGGACGGCTCCGACCCGGTCACCATCAACATCATCGACACCCCCGGCCACGCCGACTTCGGCGGCGAGGTCGAGCGGGGCCTGACCATGGTCGACGGGGTGGTGCTGCTGGTCGACGCCAGCGAGGGCCCGCTGCCGCAGACCCGGTTCGTGCTCCGCAAGGCGCTCAAGGCGCGGATGCCGATCATCCTGGTGATCAACAAGGTGGACCGGCCCGACGCCCGGATCAAGGAGGTCGTGGACGACACCTACGAACTCTTCCTCGACCTGGACGCCGACGAGGAGCAGATCGACTTCCCGATCGTCTACGCCTGCGCCCGCGACGGCATCGCCTCGCTGACCCAGCCCGCCGACGGCTCGGTGCCCGACGACAGCACCAGCCTGGAGCCGCTGTTCCGGACCCTGCTCGACACCATCCCGCCGCCCTCCTACGACGAGGACGCCCCGCTCCAGGCGCACGTCACCAACCTGGACGCCTCGCCGTTCCTCGGCCGGTTGGCGCTGTGCCGGGTGCGTCAGGGCACCATCAGCAAGGGCCAGACGGTGGCCTGGTGCCGCACCGACGGCAGCACCCAGCGGGTCCGCATCTCCGAGCTGCTGATGACCGAGGGCCTGGAGCGCAAGCCGGCCGACTCGGCCGGGCCCGGCGACATCATCGCCGTCGCCGGCATCCCCGAGATCATGATCGGGGAAACCCTGGCCGACGCGGAGAACCCGATCCCGCTGCCGCTGATCACCGTGGACGAGCCGGCCATCTCGATGACCATCGGCACCAACACCTCGCCGCTGGTCGGCCGGGTCAAGGGCGCCAAGGTCACCGCCCGGATGGTCAAGGACCGGCTCGACAAGGAGCTGATCGGCAACGTGTCGCTGCGGGTCCTGCCCACCGAGCGGCCGGACGCCTGGGAGGTGCAGGGCCGGGGCGAGCTGGCCCTGGCCATCCTGGTCGAGCAGATGCGCCGCGAGTCCTACGAGCTGACCGTCGGCAAGCCGCAGGTCGTCACCAAGGAGATCGACGGCAAGACCTGCGAGCCGGTCGAGCGGCTGACCATCGACGCCCCCGAGGAGTACCTGGGCGCGATCACCCAGCTCCTGGCCACCCGCAAGGGTCGGATGGAGCAGCTGGTCAACCACGGCACCGGCTGGATCCGGATGGAGTGGCTGGTGCCGGCGCGCGGCCTGATCGGCTTCCGTACCGAGTTCCTCACCGACACCCGGGGCACCGGCATCCTGCACCACGTCTTCGAGTCCTACGAGCCGTGGTTCGGTGAGCTGCGTACCCGCAACAACGGGTCGCTGGTGGCCGACCGCTCCGGCGTGGTCACCCCGTTCGCGATGATCAACCTTCAGGAGCGCGGCCAGCTCTTCGTCGAGCCCACCACCGAGGTGTACGAGGGCATGATCGTCGGGGAGAACTCCCGCTCCGACGACATGGACGTCAACATCACCAAGGAGAAGAAGCTCACCAACATGCGGGCCTCGACCTCCGACGAGACCGAGAAGCTGATCCCCCCGCGCAAGCTCTCCCTGGAGCAGGCGCTGGAGTTCTGCCGCGAGGACGAGTGCGTCGAGGTAACCCCGGTCGCCGTACGCATCCGCAAGGTGGTGCTGGACCAGACCCAGCGCGGCCGGATGGCCGCCCGCCGCAAGCACGCCGGCTGACCCACCCGGGTCGCATCCGTTGCCCCACCCCGCCTCACCCGGAGCCCCGGTCCGCCTCACCCGGACCGGGGCTCCGCCCGTCCCCACCCCGGGGCGCAACCGGCCCCGCCCCGGCTGTCCCCCGGGAGCCGCCGACCCACCCGGCTGCACCCTCCCGAGGGCCGCCGGGCCGTTCCGATGGACCGAATTCGGCTAGCGTCACGGGCATGACCTGGGATGACCTCGACGCCCGGCTGGACCGGGTGCCCGGCACCGTCTCGGCGTACCTGGGCCGACCCGACGCCCCACCCACCTGGACCCGCACCCCCGACGCCACCCACTACGCGGCCAGCACCATGAAGGTGGCGGTGCTGCTGGCCCTGCACCGGGCCGCCGAAGCCGACGCCCTCGACCTGGACGCCCCGGTGCCGGTGGTCAACGACTTCACCTCGGCCCGGCCGGACGCGCCCCGGTTCACCTGCGCCCGCCCCTACGACAACGACGACGCGGTCTGGCAACGGCTCGGCGGGCGGGCCACCCCGCGCTGGCTGGCCGACCGGATGATCACCCGGTCCAGCAACCTCGCCACCAACCTGATCATCGAACTCCTCGGCCTGCCCGCCGTCGCCGAGGCGTGGCGGCTCGCCGGGGCCCGGCACAGCGTCACCGGCCGGGGCATCGAGGACGCCGCAGCCCGGGAGGCCGGCATCACCAACCTGGTCACCCCCGCCGACCTGGCGGCCCTGCTCGGCGGGCTGGCCGTCGGCGCGCACCGGCCCGGCCCGCTGGCCTCCCCGGCGGCCTGCGCCGCCATGGTCGACGTGCTGCTGGACCAGCGCCACCGCGACGATCTCGCCGCCGGGCTGCCCGCCGGCACCCGGATCGCCCACAAGAACGGCTGGGTACGCGGCGTACGGCACAGCGCCGGCGTGGTCCTGCCCGACGACGCTCCCGCCTACGTGATCGCCGTCTGCACCACCACCGACCCCACCGCCACCCCCGACGACTCCGACGCCTGCCGGCTGCTGGCGGAGGTCTCCGCGACGGCCTGGGCCGCCCGGCACGACCTCACCGGCTGACCGGCGCGGCGGTCAGTCCAGCAGGTGGGTCCGCAGGGCGGCCCGGATCTGCGGGGTCACCCCCAACCCGTCGGCCAGGTACGCGTCGAACGACCCGTGCCGCCGGCGCACCTCGTCGAGGCCGGCGTCCAGGTACTCGGGGCGCACCTCCAGCACCGCCCGGGCCGTCTCCGGGTCCAGCTCCGGCCGCCGCCGCAGCATCGCCGCCGACGCCTCCGCGCGCAGCTCCACCGTCAACGCGTTGTGCCGCAGGTAGTCGGCCCGGACCGTCTCCTCGTCGACGCCGAGCGCGGTGAGCAGCACCACCGCCAGCCACCCGGTACGGTCCTTGCCCGCCGAGCAGTGGAACAGCAACGGCAGGTTGCCCGGATCGGCCGCCAGCCGCACCGCGCGGGCGAACCCCTCCCGGGCCGCCGCACCGCCGACGAACCACCGGTAGAGCTCCGCCATCGCCACCGCCGCACCCCGCCGGGCCGCCTCGTCGTGGCCGGTGAGGTCGTGACCGAGCAGCAGCGCCGACAGGTAGCCGAACCCGGGGTGCGCCGGGTCGAGCACCGGCAACCGGACCAGGCACGGGTCACCGACCAGCCGGTTCGGCGGGGCGAACGCCGTCTCGGTGTCGTCCCGCAGGTCCACCACGCAGGCCGGGGCGAGCCGGCCCAGCACCGTCAGGTCGGTCTCGGTCAACCGGCCCAGCGCCGGGGTGCGGATCAGCCGGCCGGGGCGTACCCGCCGGCCGTCACGGGTGGGCAGTCCGCCCAGGTCACGGGCGTTCGGCGCACCCACCAGCGTCCAGCTTGCCACGGTCATCGGCGCGCTCCTTCGGTGACGACGTGCGTATAGGGTGCCGCACATGACGATCGCCGTGGTACGCACCCACCGGCTGTCCGCGCCGTTGCACACCCCGTTCGTCACCGCGCTGCGCCGCACCACCACGGTGGAGACCCTGGTGGCGGAGGTGACCGACGCCGACGGGCGGTCCGGCTTCGGCGAGGCCCCGCAGGTGTGGCAGGTCACCGGGGCGTCGGTGGCCGGCGCGGAGTCCTGTGTCCGCGACGTGCTCGCCCCGGCGGTGGTCGGCCGGGACGCCGACGACGTGCTGGCCCGCTGCGCCGAGGTCGCGGCGGCGGTGGCCGGCAACGAGGCGGCCCGCGCCGCGCTGGACGTGGCGCTGCACGACCTGGCGGCACGGCGGCTCGGCGTACCCCTGGTGCGGTTGCTCGGTGGGACGGCGCTGCGGGTGCCGACGGACGTCACGCTGGCCGCCGGGGCCGGCGCGGACCTGGCGGTGGCCGCCCGGCAGCGACGCGACGAGGGCTTCGACGTGCTGAAGCTCAAGGTCGGCACCGACCCGGCGGGTGACCTGGAACGGGTCCGTGCGGTCCGGGCGGCCGTCGGCCCGCAGGTGCGCCTGCGGTTGGACGCCAACCAGGGGTGGACGCCCCGGGAGGCGGTCCGGGTGATCCGGGGCGTCGAGGACGCCGGGCTCGACGTGGAGCTGGTCGAGCAACCGGTGGCCCGGTGGGACCTGGACGGCATGGCCTGGGTCGCCGACCGGGTGGACGTGCCGATCCTCGCCGACGAGGCGGTGTTCGGGGTGCGGGACCTGGTCGCGGTGATCCGGCGGCGGGCGGCCGACCTGGTCAACGTCAAGCTCGCCAAGTGCGGCGGCCTACGCCCGGCGCGGACCCTGCTGGAGTTGGCCCGGGAACACGGGCTGGGCACCCTCGTCGGGTCCATGATGGAGACTCAGGTCGGGGTCGGCGCGGCGGCCAGCCTGGCCGCCGCCTACCGGACCAGCGCCGTGTCCGACCTGGACGCCGCCTGGTGGCTGGCCCGGTCACCGGTGCGCGGCGGGCTGCGGTACGAGGGTGCCACGGTGGTGCTGCCGGACGCGCCGGGGCTCGGCATCACCGCGGTGACCGAAACCGCGGTGACCGAAACAAAGATTCAGCGCCGAGGTTGATGATCGCAGTTTTCTTTCCTATGGTCCGGATGGGGCACCGACACGTGAGCCGGAGGTCGACGTGGAGTTGGAGCCGGGCCGGGAGGCCCTCGTCCGGGTGGCCGTCGCCACCCTCTGGACCGACCCCGGCGCGACCCGCCCGGTCGACCGGCCGGCCCTGGCGGTGCCCTCGGACACCGACGGCTGGATCACCGGGATGGACGCCAGCCAGCGGGTCGGTGACTGCGTGCTCAGTCAGCTGCTGCTCGGCGAACGGGTGCTGGTGACCGCCCTGCACCCCGACGGCTGGGCCCGGGTGGTCGCGGTGCAGCAGGCCGCACCCCGGCGCGACCCACGCGGCTACCCCGGCTGGCTGCCCACCGCCCAGCTCACCCCGGCCACCCCCGACGGCGGCCCGGCCGGCCCGCTCGTCGTCGACGCCGTCAGCACCGGCCTGCGGGTCGCCCCCGCCGGCCCGGTGGCCCTGCCCGGGGTCGTCCTCGGCACCCGGCTGCACCCGGCCGGCCCCGCCGTCGACGGGTGGCGGCCGGTACGGGTACCCGGACGGCCCGATCCACTGTGGGTCCCCGAGGCGGACGTCACCGACCCGCCGGCCACCCCGCCGACCGCCGACGACGTGCTCGCCGTCGCCACCCGGCTGCGCGACGTCGCGTACGTCTGGGGTGGGCTCTCCGGCCACGGGATCGACTGTTCCGGCCTGGTCCACCTGGTGTGGCGACGGTTCGGCGTGACACTGCCCCGCGACGCCGACGACCAGGCGGCGGCCACCACGCCCGTACCGGCCGGCGAGGAACGCCCCGGCGACCTGTACTTCTTCGCCCGACCCGGGCGGGACATCCACCATGTCGGCCTGGTGACCGCCGGCCGGGGGCCACGGATGCTGCACGCCTGCTACCGGCAGCGGCGGGTGCTGACCGAGCCGCTGCCGCCCGACCGGGTCGCCACCCTGGTCGGCGCGCACCGGGTCTGACCGGCAATGGGCGTCACCGGCAGTGCGGTGACGCCCATCGGTGACGCTACGGTCAGCGACGCGCCTCGATCAGCTCGCGCCGCCGGTCCCGGGACGACTTGACCAGGCTGGCCACCGTCGCCACGGCGAGACACCCGAGGATGACCGTCAACGACAGCCAGATCGGGATGTGCGGAGCCCAGGCGATCGGCTCACCACCGTTGAGGAACGGCAGGTTGTTGTCGGCCAGTGCCTCCAGCACCAGCTTGACGCCGATGAAGCCGAGCACCACCGCGAGGCCGTAGCTGAGGTAGACCAGCCGGTCGAGCAGCCCGCCCACCAGGAAGTAGAGCTGCCGCAGCCCCATCAGCGCGAAGACGTTCGCGGTGAAGACCAGGTACGGCTCCTTGGTGATCCCGAAGATCGCCGGGATCGAGTCCAGCGCGAAGATCAGGTCGGTGGTCCCGATCGCGATCATCACCACCAGCATCGGGGTGAACAGCCGCCGGCCGGCCTCGTACGTGGTGAGCTTCGCGCCGTCGTAGTCCCGCGACAACGGAAGCGCCTTGCGGCTCCACCGGATCAGGACGTTCTCCTTGAACTCGTCCTCCTCCGGCTCACCCTGGCGGGCCAGGTTGACGGCCGTGTAGATCAGGAACGCGCCGAAGATGTAGAACACCCAGGAGAACTGGGAGATCAGCGCCGCACCGGCGGCGATGAAACCACCCCGCATGACCAGGGCCAGCACGATGCCGATGAGCAGCACCTTCTGCTGGTACTTCCGGGGCACCCGGAACCGGGCCATGATGATCACGAAGACGAAGAGGTTGTCCACCGAGAGGCTGTACTCGGTGAGCCACCCCGTGTAGAACTGGCCGGCCACGTCGCCACCGGCGGTGACCCACAGCCCCGCCCCGAACAGCAGCGCCAGGCCGACGTAGAAGCTCACCCAGAGGCTCGACTCACGGACGCTGGGCTCGTGCGGCCGACGCCCGATGATGAAGAGATCGGCGAGGAGCACCGCCGTCAGTGCGACGAGGGTTCCCGCCCACACCATTCCGGACACGTTCAATCCATTCCTCCGGCAGACACGCGGCGTCGGGCACACCGTACGCCGCGTGACGGCGAGGTGGGCGACGACGCACACACTGGTGACTGTCGGAGGTCTCTTCCGCCAGCGACCCGCAGGCGGGGCGCTGACCGGCGGAGCCGGGTCGAGCTGTCGGGGGACGCTCGACCGTGCTGACGACTCCGTCGCGGGGGAATACTCCCCTCCTCGGCCGCCATTGTTCACCATCGAGGGCTACGGGCGCATCTCCTGCGGCGTGCATTGCCGGCAGCATCACGTTCCGACCCTCCCGGACCTGGCCGTCCCGGGTCGGCCCGGCCACCCCGCCCAATGCGTCCTAGGAGGCTGGGTGTAGTGGCATACGCGAGATTGATGGTGTTCTGCGGGGATGGAGGAGGGAGTCGCCCCGGCGCACCACGGGCGGGCCGCCTCGTGGCAGGCTGTCGGCATGGTGCTTGAGGTCGCGCTCATCGACGTACTGCCCGGACACGAGGACGATTTCGCCGCCGCCTACGCGCAGGCGCACGCCATCATCGTCGCCGCCGAGGGATGCCGCTCGGTCCGGATGACCCGGGGCATCGAGTCCCCCTCCCGGTTCGTGCTGCTGGTCGAGTGGGACTCGGTGCAGGCCCACGAGGACAACTTCCGGGCCACCGAGGCGTTCGGCAAGTGGCGGGCACTGATCGGCCCGCACTTCGCCGGTCCGCCCCGGGTCGAGCACTTCGTCGACGTACCGGCCTGAGCCGGGGCGGGACCGCGACCCGGCCCGCGGCACGGAGAATTCCGAAAGAATCCAATCCGGTCGATCCGATTCTGTCGTACCCCCGGGCTACCGTGCGGCGCACGCGCGGCAACCGGTCCCGACACGTTCGGGGGTGCCGGGTCCGGTTGGTCGCGCGGCGAACCACCCTGGCCGGCGGCCGCCGGCCCACACCCCGGATGGCGAGCGGCAGGCCCGACCCCGTACGACGGCCCCCGTCGGCGCGCCGACGTACGGGGTTAATCCGTGGCGTCCGCAATGGCCGTCCGGTTGACTGCCCGGATGACCGCACGGGTGTTCCTGGTGACCGGGGTGAGCCGACGGATCGGCATCGGCGCGGCGGTCGCCCGCACCCTCGCCGCCGACGGGCACCGGCTGCTGCTGACCGGGCTACCCGGCTACGACGAGGCGCAGCCCTACGGCGGCGACCCGCAGGGCGTACCGGCACTGCTGGCCGAGCTGGGCGGGGCCGCCGCCCACACCGCCGCCGACCTGCTCGACCCGGCCGCCCCGGCCGCGCTGGTCGCCGAGGCGGTACACCGGCACGGCCGGCTCGACGGGGTGGTGGCGACGCACGCCTACTCCACCCGCACCAGCCTGGGCGGATTGGACGCCGCCGAGATCGACCGGCACCTGCTGGTGAACGTCCGGGCCACCCTGCTCCTGGCCGACGCGTTCGCCACCGCCTTCACCGCCGGGTCGGGCGGCCGGTTGGTGCTCTTCTCCAGCGGGCAGCGCCTCGGCCCGATGCCCGACGAGTTGGCCTACGCGGCCAGCAAGGCGGGGGTGGAGAATCTCGCCGCGCAGCTCGCCCCGGTGCTGATGCCCCGGGGGATCACCGTCAACTGTCTCAACCCCGGGCCGACCGACACCGGCTACGCCCCACCCGAGGCGCACGCCGCCGTGGCGGCGCTCTTCCCGTCCGGCCGCTGGGGCACCCCGCAGGAGGCCGCCCGGCTGGTGCGGTTCCTCTGCTCACGGGAGGCGGACTGGATCACCGGCCAGGTCATCGACTCCGAGGGCGGCTTCAACCGCTACCGGTGAGCCCGGAGCGGCCACCCGACCGACGCCCTCCGGGGTCCGGGACGCCGTCCCGGCGCTCTCCCGTCCGTCCCACCCGGCCGCGTCGTCCGTGGCCGGATCGGCCGTCCCGGCGGCGAGGACGACGACCCGGCGGCGGAGCAGCTCCGCCGTCTCCGCCGCACCGAGCGCGGCGGCGGACAACCAGCCGGTCATCCGGTCGTAGCGCCCGACGTCGGCGTCGGAGGCCAGCCGCACGTCGGTGGTCAACGCCTCCAGCATCACCGTGCGCGGGTCGGCCGGGTCGGGGAACGAATAACACGAGAAGGCGGTCAACGGGTACGCCCCGCCGCGCGGGGCCGCCGTCCCCGGCACCACCCGGACCGTGACGTGCGGCAGCTCGGCCAGGGCCAGCAGGTGCTCCAACTGCTCGTGCCAGACGTCGGCGGGCAGCCCGGCGGGATCGCAGACCCGCTCGTCGAGCAGGGCCGTGTAGCGCGGCGGGTCGGGACGGCGCAACACCCCCTGCCGGGTGAGCCGGGCCCGCAGGTCGGCCTCGACGTCGACGTCCGGGTGCAGCAGCCGGCCGGCCGTGATCCGCAGCCGGGCGTAACCGGGCGCCTGGAGCAGGCCGGGCAGCACCGTCGGCTGGTACTCCACGATGGTCGCCGCCCCCGCCTCCAACTCGGCGTAGGTGCGCTGCCGCTCGCTCATCTCGCCGAGCGCCTTCCACCAGCCGCGACCGGTCGCCGCGTCGCGGGCGATGACGATCAGCGCCTCGCGCTGCGGCGACGGGACCTCGTAGATGTCGAGCAGGTCGAGCACGTCGGCCAGGTCCGGCCGGCTCTGCCCCAGCTCGATGCGGGACAGCTTGGAGGTGGAGGCCCAGCCCAGCCGGGCGCAGACCTGTTCCAGGGTCAGCGCCTCCCGCCTGCGCAACTGGCGCAGCTCGGCGCCGAGCCTCGCGCGTCGAATGACAGGACTCGATGACAATGGCATCCCGGCCTCCCCACGAGGGAGGGTACGCAGGATCATCACCCAGGGCAACAGTTTGCTTGCACACCGCAACGCCTATCTGAGTCGTCCTCGGATGACGCCGCCGTCGGACGGCCCCGAACGGCAGCCCCCCGTCTCTGCGGCTGCCGTTCGGGGCACCCCGGTCAGGGCCGGTAGGTGCCGAACGACCAGACGTTGCCGGCGGGGTCCCGGGCCGCGTAGTCCCGGGAACCGTAGTCGGTGTCGAACGGGCCCCGGATGATCTCCGCCCCGGCGGCCCGCGCCCGGTCGTGGTGGGCGTCCAGGTCGTCGACCGCCACGTAGACCGCGTAGTCGTCCTCGGCCGGCCGGTCCGGTCGCCCCCGGCCGGTGCCGAGCATGACGATGCCGTCGCCGAGCGCCAGTTCGGCGTGCGCCACCGTCCCGTCCGGGCCGTCGTGCACCGCGAGGACCCGGAACCCGAACGCGGTGCAGAGCCAGTCGATCGCCGCCCGGGCGTCGGGGTACCGGAAGGTCGGGTAGATGTTCGTCATGCGTCGAGTGTGCCGGCCGGCGCTCGGCCCGGATTGGACGAATGGGAACCCGGCGGGCCCAGCGTCGCCGGGGTCGTCCCGGTGAACTCCCGGAACTCCCGGATCAGGTGCGACTGGTCGTAGTACCCCCAGCGCACCGCCAGCTCGGCCCAGCCATCCACCGGCCCGGGGCGGTCCGGCGGGGCGGGCCCGGCGGGGACCGCGCCCTGCCGGCCCAGCGCCGCGTACGCCCGCTGGAAACGCAACAGCCGGGCCGTCGTCTTCGGACCCAGCCCCAGCTCCCGGCGGAACCGCGCGGCCAGGTGCCGGCGGCTCCACCCCAGCTCGTCGGCCAACGCGCCGATGCCGATCCGGCCGGCCGAGCCGGTGAGCAGGTCCCAGGCCCGGCCGAGGTGCGGATCGACCGGATCGGCGTCCGCCAGCCGGGCGTCGAGCGCCGCGTCGAGCAGGGCGAACCGGTGGGGCCAGTCCGGTGCCCCGGCCAGCCGGGCCCGCAACCGGTCGAGCCACGGGTCGGGCAGCCCGTCGACCGCCACCGCCCGGTTGGCCAACTCCCCCAACGGCACCCCGAGGACCCGACGGGCGGCCGGCGGGGTGAGCAGCAACTCCACCCCGGCACCGGCACCGGCCGTCGAGGTCGTGCAGTAGCCGTCGTACGGCCCGGCCACGAACGAGTCCACCCGGTACGCGCTGTGCGCCGCCGAGCGCGGGTTCAGCACGTCGAGCGGGGCGCCCCAGCCGAGGATGAGGACCACGAACGCGCCGGCCGCCTCGTGCCGGACCAGTGGCGGCGCGGCCCGCCCCGACGCCACGTCCACCGGGGTGCCCTCCCGGTAGCCCAGGTACCCGCCCACGACGGGACGCAGCCGTGCCGCCGGTACGCCGACCCGGACCTCGTCCAGCACCGGCCCGCCCGTCACTTCACCCCGGCGGCGTCCATCCCCCGCAGCTCCTTCTTGAGGTCGGCGACCTCGTCGCGGATCCGCGCGGCCAGCTCGAACTGCAACTCCCGGGCGGCGGCGAGCATCTGGTCGTTGAGCTCCTGGATGAGCTGTGCCAGGTCGGCGCGGGCCATCCCCTCCCGGGAGGGCGCGCCGGCGGTGGCCCGACCGCGACTGCGGGTCTCCTTGACCGGGGCCTTACCCCGGGACAGCTGCCGGGCGGCCCCGCCGACCCGGGCGTTCTCGGTGTCCTCCGCCTCCCGGTAGATGTCGTCGAGAATGTCGTGGATCTTCTTACGCAGCGGCTCGGGGCTGATCCCGTGCGCCTCGTTGTGCGCGATCTGCTTGGCCCGGCGACGGTTGGTCTCGTCGATCGCCGACGCCATCGAGGGGGTGATCTTGTCGGCGTACATGTGGACCTGGCCGGAAACGTTACGGGCGGCCCGGCCGATGGTCTGGATCAGCGACCGGCCGCTGCGCAGGAAGCCCTCCTTGTCGGCGTCGAGGATCGCCACCAGGGAGACCTCGGGCAGGTCGAGGCCCTCCCGCAGCAGGTTGATGCCGACCAGCACGTCGTAGTCGCCCTTGCGCAGCTCGCGCAGCAGCTCCACCCGGCGCAGGGTGTCGACCTCGGAGTGCAGGTAACGCACCCGGATGCCGTTCTCCAGCAGGTAGTCGGACAGATCCTCGGCCATCTTCTTGGTCAGCGTGGTGACCAGCACCCGCTCGTCGCGCTCGGTGCGCAGCTTGATCTCGTGCATCAGGTCGTCGATCTGCCCATTGGTCGGCTTGATCACGACCTCCGGGTCGATCAGGCCGGTGGGGCGGATGACCTGCTCGACGAACTCGCCCTGGGCCTGCTCCAGCTCCCACGGGCCGGGGGTGGCGGAGAGGAAGACCATCTGGCCGACCCGCTCCAGGAACTCGTCAAAGCGCAACGGCCGGTTGTCGGCGGCGCTGGGCAGCCGGAAGCCGTGGTCGATGAGCATCCGCTTGCGCGAGGCGTCGCCCTCGAACATGCCGCCGATCTGCGGGATGGTGACGTGCGACTCATCGACCACGGTGAGGAAGTCGTCGGGGAAGTAGTCGAGCAGGCAGTGCGGCGGGCTGCCGGGCAACCGGCCGTCGATGTGCATCGAGTAGTTCTCGATGCCGGAGCAGAAGCCGACCTGACGCATCATCTCCAGGTCGTAGGTGGTGCGCATCCGCAGCCGCTGCGCCTCCAGCAGCTTGCCCTGCCGTTCCAGCTCGGCCAGCCGCTCCGCCAGCTCGGCCTCGATGTCCCGGGTGGCCCGTTCCATCCGCTCGGGACCGGCCGCGTAGTGGGTGGCCGGGAAGATCAACAGGTTGTCGACCTCCTTGACCACGTCCCCGGTGAGCGGGTTGAGGTAGTAGAGCTTCTCCACCTCGTCGCCGAACAGCTCGATCCGGACGGCCAGCTCCTCGTACGCCGGGATGATCTCCAGGGTGTCGCCCCGGACCCGGAACGTGCCCCGCTGGAAGGCCATGTCGTTGCGGGTGTACTGGATGTCGACCAGGCGGCGCAGCAACTGGTCGCGGTCGAGTTCCTGCCCGACGACGACCCGGACGGCCCGGTCGAGGTACTCCTCCGGGGTGCCCAGGCCGTAGATGGCCGAGACGGTCGCCACCACGATCGTGTCCCGCCGGGTGAGCAGCGACATGGTCGCCTTGTGCCGCAGCCGCTCGACCTCCTCGTTGATCGAGGAGTCCTTCTCGATGTAGGTATCGGTCTGCGGAATGTACGCCTCGGGCTGGTAGTAGTCGTAGTAGGAGACGAAATACTCCACCGAGTTGTGCGGGAGCAGCTCGCTGAACTCCTTGGCGAGCTGGGCGGCGAGCGTCTTGTTGGGGGCGAGCACCAGGGTCGGCCGTTGCAGCCGCTCGACCAGCCACGCCGTGGTGGCGCTCTTGCCGGTGCCGGTGGCGCCGAGCAGCACGGTGTTACGGTCGCCGCGCCGCACCCGACGCTCAAGATCATCGATGGCGGCCGGTTGGTCGCCGGCCGGCTGGAACTCGCTGACGACCTGGAAGCGACCGTCGAGCCGGGGAATGTCGAGCGCCATGGTCCCCACGGTACGCCGGGGGTCCGACACCGCGCCGCGATCGCCGGACAGTCCGGTGATCACCTTCGATATTGCCATTGTGGCCCACATCGCAGAGGGCTAGCCTGGACACCGTAGGCCGCTCGCGGCGGCCGACCGCGGCGGTGGCCGGGCCCTCGACAGGCTCCCACCGCCCGGCACCTGGGGTCGCAGCACCCGGACATCACCGGCGTGCGCACCCCGCGTGGTCGCGCCCCTGGCGCAGACCGGCCGCCGCGAGCGCCCCTGCACGTCTCTCCCACCGCCACGGGCCACCCACCGATACCCCCGGGCCGCCCGCCTGCCCCGGGCGGCGTCACTCCGCCCCGGCCGGCCCGTTCAACCACACATGAACACCTCGCCCGACCAGCCACCACGCCCACCGGGAGCCGGTCCGGGCCGCCGCCGCGCCGGCCGCCACCACCGCGACGCCACCGAGGAGGGCACGTCGGGACGGCGGCGGACCAGCCTGGTCGCCCTGTTCGTGGTCGCCGTCACCGCCGCAGCCGCCCTCGTGGCCGGCCTGCTCGGCGGCACACCCGCCCCGACCGCGGCGGCGCGGGCGCTCACCGACGACGAGGCCGAGCGGCTCGCCGCCGTCCGGGTCGGCACCTACCGGGACGTCCGGGCCGGGGTACGGGTCGCCGTCGGCACCGGGGCCGGCCGCACCGACCTGGTCGGCTGGGTCGACTGGTCCCGCCCGCTGGCCTACCTCGACGTCGGCGGCCCGGGGGCCGGGCAGGACCGGGGTCTGGTGCAGGCCACCCCGTCGGCGGTGGTGCAGCGCCCCGACCCCGCCGCGATCGTGACCCCGGCCCGGCCACCGCTGGTGCCGCCCGGTGACCGCTGGCGGCTGCGGAACCCGCCACCCGGGCGGGGCCTGGCCGGGGCGCTCACCGTGCTCTTCGCGCTCGCCGCCGACCGGGCCGCACCCGCCGCTCCGCTACGTGCCGGTGGCGGCCGGTGGCTCGGCCGGGAGACCCTCGGCGGCGACCCGGTCGACGTCCTCCAGGCGGCGCTGTGGCCGCCCACCGGACCCGCCGCCACCACACCGGACGCCACCACACCCGCTACCACCGCGCCGGGCGGCCGTCCGGCCGACGACGCCGACCCCCGCTGGTGGGTCGACCGCGACGCGCGGCTGCGACGCTGGGCGGGTCGGCTCGCCGACGGCACCCCGATCACGGTGGACCTGGACCGGGTCGACCGGCCCACCCCGTGGCCCGTCGACGCGCTCGGCGGCCGGCCCGGGCTGCCCCGCGCCCCCACCGACGAGGAGACCGCCCGGCTGGGCCGGCTCGCCGCCCGGCTGCGCGCCGGGACCGGGAGCGCCGCCGTCACCGTGACCGCACCCCTCGGCAGCGCCGCCAACCTGCGGGGCGGTGGCTGGCTGAGCTGGACGGCAGGCGTCGCCTACCTCTCCGTCGCCGAACTGGACACCCTCGGCCGCCGGACGCTACGGCGTCGGGACCGGGCCGGCTTCGCCCGTGCGGACGTCCCGGTCGGACCGGACACCGCGGCCTCCGGCCCGTCGGCGGTGCCGCCGCTGCCGCTGCCGACCGGGGCCGGGTGGCGGCTCGCGGGCCAGCCGGCCGACGAGTTGGACACGCTGGTCGACGCGGCGGTACGGGCCGCAGCGCCGACCCGGGACGCCACCACGACGGTCCACGTCCGCAGCGACCGGCGGGCCGACCGCCCGGTGGACGTGTTCGAGGTACGCCGCCAGGGCCAGCGGCTGCGGTACTGGCTGGACCGTTCGGGCTTCCTGCACCGGTTGGAGCTGCGCACCACCGGCGGGCTGTGGGCGCAACTGGAGCTGACCCCCGGCCCACTGCCGGCGGGGATCGTCCCCGCCCACCAGAAGCCGTCCCCGCCCACGAAGCGCGGTTGACCCGGCAGGACGGTCAGGGCCGCCAGCCGGTCTGCGCCGCCCACGCCTGCGCCCGCAGGTACTCCTCGGCGAACCACGGGTCGTCGGCGGTGCCGGGCCCGGCGTCGTTCGGCGCCGAAGCCGCCAGCTCCCGCTTCACCAGCAGGTACGCCGCCCGCTGATCGGGGTCGGCGCGCAGGTGGTCACGCATCAGCAGGGCGTGCCGCCAGCCGGGCGAGCCCGCCACCCGCAGGTGGACGGCGACCGGCCGGCCCGGATCGGCGCTGCCGTGCAGCCGCTGCTCCCAGCCCTCGTCACCGCCTTCATCCGCCCCGGCGTCACGACCCGCCCAGCGGGGACGGGTCCCCCGCACGCCGGGCACCCTCGGGAAGCCGGCGTCGGCGAGCCGGCGCGCCACCGGACCGTCCGCCTCGGCCAACGACGGCACGGTCACCTGCACGTCGATGACGTCCCGCCCGGCCAGCCCGGGGACGGCGGTCGAGCCGACGTGGTCGATCCGCAGGTCGTCGGGGGCCAGCGCGTGCCGGATCCGGGCGGCGAGCCGGGCGTACTGCTGCGGCCAGGTCGGGTCCGGCGTGGTCGGCACCGCCGGGGAGCCCGGGACCACCCGCTGTTCCCGCACGTTGCGCTCGTAGGGCACCAGGCGTGCCGACCAGAGGGCGTCCACGGCGGCGTGCAGCTCGTCGAGGCCGCCGTCGTTGTGGAGCATCACGTCGGCCGCCGCGCGGCGACGGGCGTCGTCGGCCTGCGCGGCGATCCGCCGCCCGGCCTCCGCGCGGCTCATCCCCCGGCTCCGCGCCAACCGCTCCACCCGGATGGCCACGGCCGTCTGCACCACCACCACCAGGTGGTACGTGGGCGCGAGCCCCACCTCCACCAGCAGTGGTACGTCGTTGACCACCACCGCGTCGGCGGGCGCCGCGGCGAACAGCTCGGCGGACCGGGCCCGTACCCGGGGATGGGTGATCTCCTCCAACCGGCGACGGGCGGTCGCGTCGGCGAAGACCAGCGCGCCCAGCGCCGCCCGGTCCAGTGCCCCGTCGGCGGTCAGCACCCGCTCGGAGAAGGCGGCGACGACCGCGGCCAGCCCCTCGGTGCCCGGTGCCACCACCTCCCGGGCGATCCGGTCGGAGTCGACGATCACCGCGCCCCGCTCGGCCAGCCGGGTCGCCACGGCGCTCTTGCCGGACCCGATGCCACCGGTCAACCCCACCCTCAGCACCGACCCAGTCAACCGGATCGGCCTGCACCACACCACACCGCCCCGGCACCACCACGCCGAACCGGACCGCCGCACCCGGGTCCGCCACACCTGGAGTCGCCTCGCGACGTCCGCGAGGTAGCGGTATCCGACGCCGACGAGACCGCAACATCGCCGATCCTGAGTCGATCATCTCCGTCGCGGGGTGGGGTGAACGGGGGCAGGGCGGGAGCGGAGGCAGCCGGAGACGGCACAGAGCCCCGCCCCCGGTCCGCGTGGCGGATCGGGGGCGGGGCTCCTGTGTCAGCGGCTACCCGGACCCGGGTGCGACGTCAGACGTCGTACCGGGTCGCAGTGGTCACCGGCTCACTTGCCGCCGGCGAGCTTCTCCCGCAGCGCGGCGAGCGCCTCGTCGGTGGCCAGGGTGCCGGCCGGCTCCTCGGCCTGCCGGCTCGGGGCCGACGAGCTGGTCGAGGTGGTGGTGCCACCGGTGGCGACCGGCGGGGCCGGGTTGGCAGCGGCCTCGGCGTCGGCGGCCCGGGAGGTCTGCACCTGCTTGGTGTGGGCCTCCCAGCGCTGACGCGCCTCGGCGTACTGGTTCTCCCAGGTCTCGCGCTGCTTGTCGTACCCCTCGAGCCACTCGCCCGTCTCCGGGTCGAAGCCCTCCGGGTAGATGTAGTTGCCCTCGTTGTCGTACGTCGCGGCCATGCCGTAGAGGGTCGGGTCGAAGTGCTCCTCGCCCTCGACGAAGCCCTCGTTGGCCTGCTTGAGCGACAGCGAGATCCGGCGACGCTCCAGGTCGATGTCGATGACCTTGACCATGACCTCGGAGCCGACCTGGACGACCTGCTCCGGGATCTCCACGTGGCGCTCGGCCAGCTCGGAGATGTGGACCAGGCCCTCGATGCCGTCGTCGACCCGGACGAACGCGCCGAACGGCACCAGCTTGGTGACCTTACCCGGCACGATCTGCTGGATCGCGTGGGTACGGGCGAACTGCCGCCACGGGTCCTCCTGGGTCGCCTTCAGCGACAGCGAGACCCGCTCGCGGTCCAGGTCGACGTCCAGAACCTCGACCTCGACCTCCTGGCCCACCTCGACGACCTCGGACGGGTGGTCGATGTGCTTCCAGGACAGCTCGGAGACGTGCACCAGGCCGTCCACGCCGCCCAGGTCGACGAACGCGCCGAAGTTGACGATCGAGGAGACGACGCCCTTGCGGACCTGCCCCTTCTGGAGCTTGTTGAGGAACTCGGTGCGCACCTCGGACTGCGTCTGCTCCAGCCAGGCCCGGCGGGACAGGACCACGTTGTTGCGGTTCTTGTCCAGCTCGATGATCTTGGCTTCGAGCTCGCGGCCGACGTACGGCTGCAGGTCACGCACCCGCCGCATCTCGACCAGCGACGCGGGCAGGAAGCCGCGCAGGCCGATGTCGAGGATGAGACCACCCTTGACGACCTCGATGACCGAGCCGCGGACGACACCGTCCTCGTCCTTGATCTTCTCGATCGTGCCCCAGGCCCGCTCGTACTGCGCCCGCTTCTTGGAGAGGATCAGCCGCCCCTCCTTGTCCTCCTTCTGAAGGACCAGGGCCTCGATGTGGTCACCGACCGAGACGACCTCGGCGGGGTCCACGTCGTGCTTGATCGACAACTCCCGCGAGGGGATGACACCCTCGGTCTTGTAGCCGATGTCGAGCAGGACCTCGTCCCGATCGACCTTGACGACGGTGCCTTCGACAATGTCGCCGTCGTTGAAGTACTTGATGGTCTCGTCGATCGCGGCGAGGAAAGCCTCCTCGGAACCGAGATCGTCGTGGGTGACCCGGGTGGCGCTCGAGGGGGCCTCGATGCTGCTCGTCATGTGGGCGGTTGCTCCGGTCGGATGGGTTGTCACAGCAGGCGTGGTGTCGCAGTGACCCGTTCGCGCCAGCGGATCCGCCACCGACCCCACCTGACGATCGCCAAGAGAGGATCATCGGTGCTCCGGTGACCGCGCACCTGCTCCCTGCCGAGGTACACGATCCACGAGCGCATCGTCTAGCCTACCCGCTGCATTACCACAGCGTGCAAGCCCTCCCGGGTCCTCACGACCTCGTCTGCTGCGAAAGCGGAGATTTCGGTGGGAAAACACCTCCGCTGTCTCATCCGTCACATCCACCCCACAGGACCGACAGCGTACGACCGTCCGCCGCGCCGTGCACGCCGGGGTCCGGCGGACGACGCCACGGCAGGGCCTAGCGTGAACGGGTGGACGACGACGAGCGGGTGATCCGGCGCCGGGTGGGCGACACCGAGGCACGGCGGGCCAACCGCGGCTGGTGGGACGCCGATGCCGACGACTACCAGGCCGAGCACGGTGCCTTCCTGGGCGAGGTGGACTTCCGCTGGTGCCCGGAGGGGCTGCGCGAGTCCGAGGCGCGGCTGCTCGGTGAGCTGGCCGGGCGACGGGTGCTGGAGGTCGGCTGCGGCGCGGCGTCCTGCGCCCGCTGGCTGGCCACCCAGGGGGCCGAGCCGGTCGCCTTCGACCTCTCCGCCGGCATGCTGCGGCACGCCACCCGCGCCGCCGGCACCAGCGGGGTACGCGTACCGCTGGTACAGGCCGACGCGCTGGCCCTGCCGTTCGCCGGGGCGTCGTTCGACATCGCCTGCACGGCGTTCGGGGCGATCCCGTTCGTCGCCGACTCGGCCGCCCTGATGGCCGAGGTGCACCGGGTGCTGCGCCCCGGCGGGCGCTGGGTCTTTTCGGTGACCCACCCGATGCGCTGGGTCTTCCTGGACGACCCCGGCGAGGGCGGGCTGACCGCCGTGCACTCGTACTTCGACCGCTCCCCCTACGTCGAGCAGGACGAGCGGGGGATGGCCAGCTACGTGGAACAGCACCGCACCCTCGGCGACCGGATCCGCGAACTGGTCGGCGCCGGCTTCCGCCTGGTCGACCTGGTGGAGCCGGAGTGGCCGGCCGGCCACCGGGAGACCTGGGGGCAGTGGAGCCCGCTGCGGGGGCGGCTCTTCCCCGGCACCGCCATCTTCGTCACCGAGAAGCCGGCCACCACCTGACCGGCCCGGCACCGGACCGACCGGGCGCGTTGTTTCGGGCCATGGCCGCCGGGTACCCGGCGGCCATGGCCGAGCAGCGGTTTCGACAGGGTGACCACGTCTCCTGGGCCAGCCACAGCGGTCGCGCCCACGGGGTGGTGCAGGAGGAGCTGACCGAACGCACGCACGTCCGGGGCCGCGCCGTGAACGCCGCGCCGGACGACCCGCAGTACCGCATCCGCAACGACGACTCGGGACGCGACGTCGCCCACCGGCCGGAGGCGTTGCGCCATGAGCCGAGCTGACGACCCGCAGCAGACCTACCGGGAGTTCACCGAGGCGGTGAACATGAAACCCGGGGAGCTGTCGTCCTGGTTGCAGACGCCCGAGTCCAAACAGGTCGGCTGGCACAAGGGTGGCCGGGCCGGCGGCGGTGAGTCGGTGGGGCACTCGTCGGGCCGACGCATCGTCGACCTGCTGCGCCGTAAGCGGGCCGAGTTGTCCGCCGCCGACTACCAGCACATGCGCAAGGTGATCGGCTACGTGCACCGGCACCTGGCGCAGCGACCGGCCGGCGACGTCCGGGACACCAAGTGGCGCTGGTCACTGATGAACTGGGGCCACGACCCGCTGCGCTGACCCGCCGGGTGGGGTCAGGCCGTCGCGGCGAAGTCGACGTCCTTCGTCCCGACCGTGCCCGCCGTGCGCCCCGGGGCCTTCTGGTGCGTCCAGTAGAGGTTGGTGTGCGCGACGACCTGCCCGGGCGGCGGCGCGCCCCACTGCGTGCGGTCCTGCGTGGTGTGGGCGTCGCCGACCAGCGTGGTGTCGTAGCCCCGCACGAACGCGCCGTGCAGGGTCGACCGGACGCACGCGTCGGTCTGCGCACCGACCACCACGAGCCGCCCGACGCGCAGCCCGGCCAGCACCGACTCCAGCCCGGTGTCCTCGAACGAGTCGCCGTAGAGCTTCTCGACGAGCGGCTCGGCGTCGGCCGGGACCAGCTCGGGGACGATCCGCCAGTCGTCCCCGCCCCGGACGAGCCGGGCGTCGGAGTGCTGCACCCAGACGACCGGCACCCCCTCCTGGCGGGCCCGCCCCACCAGGGCGGCCACGTTGGCGACCACGTCGTCACGCCGGTACGCCCCGGCGACGACCCCGTTCTGCACGTCGACGACGAGCAGGGCGGTGTGCGGCCGGTCGGTGAGTGTGCTCATGTCTCCCCTGGTCTGGCTGGTGCGGCGGTATGCGGAGGCTAGTGGTCGGCGCTGTTCCAGTCCCGCCCCGCGCCGACGGAGACCTCCAGCGGCACCGACAGCGGGTACGCCGCCCCCATCTCCTGCCGGACCAGCGTCTCCAACGCCTCCCGCTCGTCGGGGGCGACCTCGAAGACCAGTTCGTCGTGCACCTGGAGCAGCATCCGGGACCGCAGCCCGGCGTCGCGCAGCGCGGTGTCGACGCGCAGCATGGCGACCTTGATGATGTCGGCCGCCGAGCCCTGGATGGGGGCGTTGAGCGCCATCCGCTCGGCCATGTCCCGGCGCTGCCGGTTGTCGCTGACCAGGTCGGGCAGGTAGCGGCGGCGACCCAGGACGGTGGAGGTGTAGCCGTCCTGGCGGGCGCGGGCCACCACCTCGTGCAGGTAGTCGCGCACCCCGCCGAAGCCGGCGAAGTAGTTCTCCATCAGCCCCCGGGCCTCCTCGGCGGTGATGCCGAGCTGTTGGGACAGGCCGAAGGCGCTCAACCCGTACGCCAGGCCGTAGTTCATCGCCTTGATCTTGCGGCGCTGGTCGGGGGTGACCTCGCCGACCGGGACGGTGAAGACCGACGACGCGGTGGCGGCGTGGAAGTCGTGGCCGGAGTTGAACGCCTCGATCAGCGCCTCGTCCAGCGACAGGTGCGCCATGATCCGCATCTCGATCTGGCTGTAGTCGGCGGTGAGCAGGGTCTGGTAGCCGTCGCCCACCACGAAGGCCCGGCGGATGCGCCGGCCCTCCTCGGTGCGGATCGGGATGTTCTGCAGGTTGGGGTCGGTGGAGGAGAGCCGACCGGTGGCCGCCACGGTCTGCTTGAACGTGGTGTGGATGCGCCCGTCGTCGGCGACCGACTTGAGCAGGCCGTCGACGGTGGTCTTGAGCTTCGCCACGTCCCGGTGGCGCAGCAGGTGCTCCAGCACCGGATGCGGGTTCTGGGCGTAGAGCCACTGGAGCGCGTCGGCGTCGGTGGTGTACCCGGTCTTGATCTTCTTGGTCTTGGGCAGCCCCAACTCCCCGAAGAGCAGCTCCTGGAGCTGCTTGGGCGAGCCCAGGTTGAACTCCCGCCCCACCGAGGCGTACGCGCCCTGGGCGGCGGCCTTCACCTCGCCCGCGAAGTGCGCCTCCAACTCCTGGAGGTAGTCCAGGTCGGCGCCGATGCCGACGCGCTGCATCCCGGCGAGCACCTCGGACAGGGGCAGCTCCACCTCGGCCATCAGCCGGGCGGACTGCTCGCCGTCGCGGGACAGCTCGGCGTCGATCGCGTCGGCCAGGTCGAGGGTGGCGCGGGCCTGGAGCATCAGGTTCTGCTCGGCCTCGCCGTCGTCGCCGAGGCCGTCGAAGGCGAGCTGGCCGGTTTCCGGCGCGTCGACCCGCAGCTCGCGGTGCAGGTAACGCAGCGCCAGGTCGGTCAGGTCGTAGGAGCGCTGGTCGGGGCGGGCCAGGTAGGCGGCCAGCTCGGTGTCCCGGGCGACGCCGGCCAGGGACCAGCCCCGGCCGGCGAACGCCAACCGGGCGTGCTTGCTGTCGTGCAGCACCTTCGGCTGCGCCGGGTCGGCCAACCAGGCGGCCAGGGCCCGCTCGTCTGCCTCGGCCAGAGTGGTCGGGTCGAGCCACGCCGCCGGGCCGGAGGCCAGCGCGAGGGCCAGCGCGTCGAGCTGCGGCTCGTAGCGCTCGCGGGGGTTCGTCGGCTTGGCCGGGGTCTTCACCGCCACGCCGACCTGGGTGCCGGTGGGGACGTGCGCGGCCAGCCAGTCGACCAGCGCGCCGGGCGCGGTGAGCCGCTCGCCGGCCAGGTCGAAGCCGGCCTCGGCCTCCGGCTCCACCGCCTCCAGGTATTGATACAGCCGGTCGCGCAGGATGCGGAACTGGAGGGTGTCGAAGACCTGGTGCACGGCCTCGCGGTCCCAGCCCTGCCAGCGGGCGTCCTCGGGGCGGATCGGCAGCTCCAGGTCGGAGACCAGGCAGTTGATCTCGTAGTTGCGGATCACGTCGGCGAGCCGCTCGCGCAGGCTGTCGCCGGCCTTGCCCTTGATCTCGTCGGCGTGGGCGATCACGCCCTCGACCCCGCCGTAGGTGTTGATCCACTTGGCGGCCGTCTTCGGGCCGACGCCGGGGATGCCGGGCAGGTTGTCGCTGGTCTCGCCGACCAGGGCGGCCAGGTCGCGGTAGCGCTGCGGGCCGACGCCGTACTTGGCCTCGATCGCGGCCGGGTCCATCCGGGCCAGGTCGGAGACGCCCTTGCGCGGGTAGAGCACGGTGACGTCGTCGCCGACGAGCTGGAAGGCGTCCCGGTCGCCGGTGCTGATCAGCACCTGCATGCCCTGGTCGCGGGCCTGGCAGGCGAGGGTGGCGATGACGTCGTCGGCCTCGTAGCCCTCCCGCTCGACGACCGGGACGCGCAGCGCGTCGAGAACCTCCTTGACCAGGCTGACCTGGCCCTTGAAGTCGGCCGGGGTCTCGCTGCGGCCGGCCTTGTACTCCGCGTACTTCTCGGTGCGGAAGGAGCGGCGGGAGACGTCGAAGGCGACCACGATGTGGGTGGGCTGCTCGTCGCGGAGCACGTTGATCAGCATCGAGGTGAAGCCGTAGACCGCGTTGGTCGGCTGCCCGGTCGTGGTGGAGAAGTTCTCCACCGGCAGGGCGAAGAACGCCCGGTATGCCAGGGAATGTCCGTCGACGAGGAGCAGGCGCGGCGTCGTAGCTGTCACGGCAGCGACTCTAGTCCGTACCCCCGACAACCCCCGGCGGCGGCACGGCCGACGCCGGGGGTGGGCCGGAACTCAGAGCACCTTGGCGAGGAACGTCCTGGTCCGCTCGTGCCGCGGGTTGGCGATCACCTCGCGCGGGTCGCCGGACTCGACGACCACGCCGCCGTCCATGAAGACCAGCGTGTCGCCGACCTCCCGGGCGAAACCGATCTCGTGGGTCACCACGATCATGGTCATCCCGTCCCGGGCCAGGTCCTTCATCACGTCGAGGACCTCGCCGACCAGTTCCGGGTCGAGCGCGCTGGTCGGCTCGTCGAAGAGCATCAGCTTCGGTCGCATCGCCAGCGCGCGGGCGATCGCCACCCGCTGCTGCTGCCCGCCGGAGAGCTGACCCGGGTACGCGCCGAGCTTGTCGCCCAGCCCCACCCGCTCCAGCAGCTGCGCGGCCCGTTCCCGGGCCGCCGCCTTCTTCTCCCGGCCCAGCAGCACCGGGGCCTCGGTCACGTTGCCCAGCACCGTCATGTGCGGGAAGAGGTTGAACCGCTGGAACACCATGCCTATCGAACGGCGCTGCGCGGCCACCTCCTTCTCCCGCATCTCGTGCAGCCGGCCACCGCGTTCCCGGTAGCCGATCAGCTCGCCGTCCACCCGGATCGACCCGGCGTTGATCTTCTCCAGGTGGTTGATGCAGCGCAGGAAGGTCGACTTGCCGGAGCCGGACGGCCCCAGCAGGCAGCACACCTCGCCGGCACGGACCTCCAGGTCGATGCCCTTGAGCACCTCCAGCGACCCGAACGACTTGTGCACCTGCTCGGCCCGCACCATCAGCCCGGCACCGTCGGCCGGGGCACCGGCCCGTGACTCGGCGGCCGGCGCGCCCGGCTGGCCGGGAATCAGCTCACTCATGCCGGACCCACCGTCCCCGAATTGCCGCCGCCACCGGTCTCCGCCGCCATCCCGCGCAACCGCAGCCGGGCCCGGCCCGCCGGACCGTAGCCCTTGCCGAAGTGCCGCTCCAGGAAGTACTGCCCGACCAGCAGGATGCTGGTCAGGAAGAGGTACCACAGGCAGGCGGCGACGTACATCGGGAAGATCTGGAAGGTCCGCTTGCCGACCGCGTCGAGCTGGAAGAACAGCTCGACGCTCACCGGCACGTAGAGCAGCAGCGAGGTGTCCTTGAGCATCGCGATGGTCTCGTTGCCGGTCGGCGGGATGATCACCCGCATCGCCTGCGGCAGCACCACCCGGCGCAGCAGCTGACCCCGGCTCATGCCCAACGCCTGGGCCGCCTCGGTCTGCCCCTCGTCGACCGACTGGATGCCGGCCCGGACGATCTCGGCCATGTAGGCCGCCTCGGACAGCGCCAACCCGAGCAGGCCGGCCATGAACCCGGTGAGGATGTCCCGGGAGGAGAAACCGAACAGCCGCAGGTTGAGGTTGTCGATGCCGAAGAGCTGGCCGAGCTGGGTGTCGAACGGCACCCCGAACTCGATCCGGCTCCACAGGATGCCGATGTTGCCGAAGACCGCCAGCAGCACCAGCCGGGGCACCGCCCGGAAGAACCAGGTGTAGAGCCAGGCGACCCCGCGCAGGATCGGATTGTCCGACAGCCGCATCACCGCCACCACCACGCCCAGCGTGACGCCGATGAGCATCGCGCTCACCGTCATCAGCACCGTGCCGCGCAGCAGCCCCTCGATGATCGGCGGACGGAACATCTTGTCCACCATGAACGACCAGTTGAAGGCGTCGTTGGTGACCAGCAGGTGGACGAACATGGCGACCAGCACGGCCAGCACGGCGACCGCGACCCAGCGCCCCGGGTGCCGTACGGGCACGGCGCGGAGAGGCTCCGGCCGCGCCCGTACGGTGGAAGTGTCGTGGGAGTCCATGACCTGTTACGGGTTGATCGCGGGGTCCGTGATCGCGCCGTCCGCCACCTTCCACTTGTCCAGCACGGCCTTGTACGACCCGTCGGCGATCAGCGCCTTCGTCGCGTCCCGCACCGCCTCGGCGAACGCCGCCTGGTCCTTGCCGACCACGTAGCCGTACGGGGCCGCCTCGTACTGCTTGTCGAGCAGTTCCAGGGCGTCGTTGGACTGGGTCACCGCGTACACCCCGACCGGGTAGTCGGCGAGCATCGCGTCGTCCTTGCCGGAGACGACCGCGGCGGTCGCGGCGTCCTGGCCGGGGAACTGCTCGACGGTGATCGCCGGCTTGCCGGCGTCGGTGCAGGTCTTGGACCGCTTCTGGATGTCCTCGACCTGGACGGTGTCCTTCTGCACGGCGATCTTCTTGCCGCAGGCGTCGTCGATCTTGACGCCGGCCGGGTTGCCCTTCTTGGTCACCCACTGGGTGCCGACCTGGAAGTAGCTGACCATGTTGGCCTGCTGCTTGCGCTCGTCGTTGATGGTGAACGACGAGACACCGACCTCGTACTTGCCGGTGCTCACGCCGGAGATGATGTCGCCGAACGGGGCGGAGACGAACTCCGCCTTGAGGCCGAGCTTGGCCGCCACGGCGGTGAACAGCTCGACGTCGAAGCCGATCACCGTCTTGCCGTCGCTGTCGAGGAACTCCGCCGGGGCGTACGTCGAGTCGGTGCCCACGACGATCTTGCCGTCGGCCTTGATGGCCGCCGGGACCTTGTCGGCCAGCGAGGTGTCGGCCGACGCGCTGACCGAGGGGCCGCCGCCGGGCTGCTCGGTGCTCTCCTCCTCGCCACAGGCGGCGAGGGAGAGCAGCAGGGCGGTCGCGCCGGCGACGCCGAACGCCGCCCGCCGACCAGGGGTGAGGTGGAACATGGCAGTACTCCTTTGCGAGGGGGGCGACGGTCAGGCCACGCCGAGGTAGGCCTCTTTGACCGACGGGTCGTGCAGCAGCTCCGCGCCGGTGCCGCTCTTGACGATGCGACCGGTCTCCAGCACGTACGCCCGGTGCGCCCGGGCGAGCGCCTGCTGCGCGTTCTGCTCCACCAGCAGGATCGTGGTGCCCTGCTCGTTGATCTCGGTGATGATGGTGAAGATCTGCTGGATCAGCATCGGGGCCAGACCCATCGACGGCTCGTCGAGCAGCAGCAGCTTGGGCCGGCTCATCAGCGCCCGGCCGACGGCCAGCATCTGCTGCTCGCCACCGGAGAGGGTGCCGCCGGCCTGCTTGCGCCGCTCGGCCAGCCGGGGGAACAGCTCCAGCACCCGGTTGAGGTCCTGGGCGATACCGGCCCGGTCGCGCCGGGTGTAGGCGCCCATGTCGAGGTTCTCCAGCACGGTCATGCCGGGGAAGATGCCGCGACCCTCCGGGGCCTGGCACAGCCCCCGCCGGACCCGCAGGTCCGCCCGGAGCTTGGAGATGTCCTCGCCCTCGAAGCGGATCGCCCCGGAGGCGATCGGCCGGATGCCGGAGATCGCCCTCATGGTGGTGGACTTGCCGGCGCCGTTCGCGCCGATCAGGGCGACGATCTCGCCCTCGCCCACGGTCAGGCTGATCCCGTGCAGCGCCTGGATGCGCCCGTACAGCAGGCTGACGTCGTCAATCTCAAGCAGCATCGTCCGGTACCCCCAGGTACGCCGCGACCACCTTGGGGTTGTCCCGCACCTCGGCGGGCAGTCCCTCGGCGATCTTCTTCCCGAACTCCAGCACCACGATCCGGTCGGTGACGCCCATGACCAGGCGCATGTCGTGCTCGATCAGCAGCACGGTCACGCCGGTGTCGCGGATCTGCCGGATGAGCTGGAGCAGCTCCTCCTTCTCCGCCGGGTTGAAGCCGGCGGCCGGCTCGTCCAGGCAGAGCAGCACCGGGTCGGTGGCCAGGGCCCGGGCGATCTCCAGCCGGCGCTGCTCACCGTAGGAGAGGTTGCGGGCGAACTCGTGCATCCGGGGCCGGATGCCGACGAACTCCAGCAGCCGTTCGGCCTTCTCCCGGCCCTCGCGCTCCTCGCGCCAGTGCCGGGGCAGCCGGAACAGCGCCGAGACCACGCTGGTCTTGTGGTGCGCGTCGGCACCGACCTGCACGTTCTCCAGCGCGGTCATCTCCGGGAAGAGGCGGATGTTCTGGAACGTCCGCGCCATGCCCATCTTGGTGATCTGGTGCCGCTTCTTGCCGCTGATCTTCTCGCCGCGGAACCGGATCTGCCCCTCACTGGGCTGGTAGATGCCGGTCATCGCGTTGAAGCAGGTGGTCTTGCCGGCGCCGTTCGGCCCGATCAGGCCGAGGATCTCCCCCTTGTAGAGGGTGAAGTCGACGTCGTTGAGCGCCACCACGCCGCCGAAGCGCAGCGTGACGTGGTCGACCTCCAGCAGCGGTTCCCGCCCGGGGATCGTCTCGACGGCGGGCGCGCCCGCCTGGGCCGGTACGGCCGGGGTCTGTTCGGTGTCACTCACCGACGATCACCTCCTTGCGGCGGTCCTTGAACTCCGCCGCCCGTCGTCGGTTCGGGATGAGGCCCTGCGGCCGGAAGATCATCATCACCACGAGCACCAGGCCGAAGAAGAGGAACCGGTACTCGTACAGCTCCACGCCGAACAGCTCGATGCCACGGAACCGCTCGATCATGTACGCCACCAGGCCGCCGCCGACGATCGCGCCGACGATGTTGCCCGAGCCGCCGAGGATGACCGCGGCCAGGATGATGATCGAGTTGAGCAGCTCGAAGTTCTGCGAGTTGACGAAATTCTGCTTGCCGGCGAAGAGCGCACCGGCCAGGCCGGCGATCGCCGCGCCCGAGGCGAACGCCCAGAGCTTGAACTTGAACGTCGGCACACCCATCAGCTGGGCGGCGTCCTCGTCCTCCCGGATCGAGATCCAGGCCCGGCCGACCCGGCTGTGGGTCAGGTTCCGTACCCCGATCACCACCAGGATGATCAGCGTGAGCACCAGCCAGTAGTACGGGCGGGCGTCGAGCACCCCGAAGAACGGCTTGCCGTCGGCGTACTTGCCGGGCGGGTGCGGGATCTGGTTGAAGCCCCGCTGGCCCTTGAGGAAGTCGGAGCTGACCGCCGCGATCCGGATCATCTCGGCGAAGCCGAGCGTCACCAGCGCCAGGTAGTCACCGCGCAGCCGCAGGGTCGGGGTGCCGAGCATGACGCCGGAGACCATGGTGAGGGCGATCGCGATCGGCACCACCAGCAGCCACGGCCAGAGCGTCTTGAGGTTGCTGCTCGGCGAGGTCAACACCGCCACGGTGTACGCGCCGACGGCGAAGAAGCCGAAGTAGCCGAGGTCGAGCAGGCCGGCGAAGCCGACCACGATGTTCAACCCGACCGCCAGCAACACGTAGATCGAGACGGTGAACAGCACCTGGGTGAAGTTGGAGCCGGTGGTCGGGATCGGCCCCAGGTACTGGTAGAACTCCTTGTTGGGCAGCGCGTAGAAGAACGCGATCAGCGCCACCAGCGCCGCCCAGCGCACCCAGCGCGGGGCGTCGTGCCACCGCTGCGCGATGGCCTCGCGGCCCTGCCGCAGCCGTGTCCCGATCCCCTGCTGCTGCTCCGGGGTCGGCGGATTAACCGTCGTCGTCATGCCCGTGCCCTTCCCAGCGATTCGCCCAGCAGACCGGTCGGCCGGAACATCAGCAGCACCACCAGCACGGCGAAGGCGGCGAAGTCCTTCCACTCGCTGCCGAACAGCCCCGAGGCGTAGTTCTCCACCACGCCCAGGAGGAGGCCGCCGACCAGGGCACCCCGCAGGTTGCCGATGCCGCCGAGCACCGCGGCGGTGAACGCCTTGAGGCCGAGCAGGAAGCCGACGCTGTAGGTCAGGCTCTGGATCCGCACGTCGTAGAGCAGGCCGGCGACGCCGGCCATGGTGCCACCGGCGATGAAGACCATCAGGATGATCCGGTCCTTGTTCACGCCCATCAGCGCGGCGGTGTTGGCGTCCTGGGCGACCGCCCGGATGCCCCGGCCGACCCGGCTGCGGTTGATGAACTGGTCCAGCGCGACCATCATCACCAGCGCGGCGCCGAGGGTGAGCAACTGCACCCCGTCGATCGGCACCCCGAAGATGTGGAACAGCGGCTTCTGGCTGATCAGGATCGGTGCGCCCTCGGGCCGCCGACGGGTCCAGATGCCGAACGCCTCCGAGATCGCGATCGACGCGCCGATCGCGGTGATCAGGAAGGCCAGCGGCGGCGCGTTGCGCTTGCGCAGCGGCCGGTACGCCACCCGCTCGATCACGGTCGCCGTGCCGGCCGACGCGATGGCCGCGACGATCATCGCGACGAGCAGGTAGAACAGGATGGAGCCGACCCCGCTGACCTGGGAGTCCTGGTCGAGGCCGAAGCCGTTCCAGGTCCAGATGGCGGCGAACGCGCCGGCGATGAAGACCTCGGAGTGGGCGAAGTTGATGAGTCTGAGTACGCCGTAGACCAGCGTGTAGCCGAGCGCGACCAGGGCGTAGATCGCACCCTGTGTCAGGCCGGTCGTGGTGAGTTCCCCGAAGTTGGAGAACAGTCCGTCGAAGTTCACGGGAGGGCCGCTCCGTCAGGTGTGGAGAAAGAGAAGGTGCGGCCGGGAGCGAGCTCCCGGCCGCACCCGCGATCTGTCGTCAATCGCTCTCGGCGACCGTGGTCAGGACTTCGGGATCTCCTGGTCGGGAACGACCTTGCCGCCCTGCACCTTGAACGCCCAGACCACGACCTGAGCCGGGTCCAGCTCGCCACCCTCGACGAACTTGTACTTGGAGGCGACACCCTCGCCGTCGTAGTTCTTCACGAACTCCAGCAGGTCGGCACGGGTGGTCTTCTTGGCCTTGATGCCGGCGAGCAGGATGTTCGCGGCGTCGTAGGCGGTGTCGCTGTAGGTGCCCGGGTCGGCCCCGTTGAGCGCCTTGAACTCCTCGACGAACGTGCCGCGGGCCTCGGCGGCCGGCGCGCACGGGCAGGTGAGGATGGTGCCCTCGGCGGCGGCGGCACCGGCGGTGGTGATGTACGCCGGGTCGTTGGAGCCGTCGCCGACGATCATCGGAGCGGTGACCCCGGCAGCGGTGAGCTGCTTGCGGATCAGGCCGGCCTCCTGGTAGTAGCCGCCGAAGAAGACGGCCTTGACACCGGCGGCCTTGGCCTTGGTCACCACGCCGGAGAACTCGGTCTGCTTGCCCTCGCCCTGGACCTTGTCCGAGCCGACGACCGCGCTGCCGAGGACCTTCTTGACCTCGTCGGCCAGGCCCGCGCCGTAGGCGGACTGGTCGTCGATGACGTAGACCTTGTCGGCCTTGAGCACGTTCTTGATGTAGGTGCCGGCCGCGGGGCCCTGGCTCAGGTCGTTGCCGACCGCCCGGAAGAAGGTCTTCCAGCCCTGCTGGGCGAGGCTGGGACGGGTGGCGGAGGGGGTGATGGTGACCAGGCCGGCCTCGTTGAACAGCGGGCCGGCGGCCTCGGACTCACCCGAGTAGGCCGGGCCGACGATGCCCAGGAGCTTGGCGTCGTCGATGGCCTTCTGGGCCAGACCGGGCGCCTGGTCCGGGCTGCCCTGCGAGTCCAGCTCGGCCAGCTCGACCTTGCAGTCGGCGTTTTCCTTGTTGTACTTCTCGACGGCGAGCTTGACGCCGTTCTTCTCGTTGATGCCCAGCGCCGCCGAGCTGCCGGTCAGCGCGCCGAAGAACGCGATCTTGCTACCGCAGCCGTCCCCACCGGACGCCTCGTCGTCGCTGCCGCTGGAGCAAGCGGTGCCGCCGGCGACGAGCGCCAGCATGGCGACTCCACCGATCACGCGTGCGAGCTTCTGCCTCAAGGCCGGAACCCTCCTCCGTCGCATGGTCCGAACCACCCGCTGCCTATTGGCCCTTGCGGGGGCGGACGAACCAGACCGTCGTCGCCGGTCTGGGCCGGGACGTTATCCCACCGGGAAGCTGCGACGTAAGCCCCAGCAAGCGGGGTTGATCGAACCGTTACACGCCGTGGCGGATTCGAAACGATCGCTGTAAGAACCGTCGGTTCTGAGAGAGTTTCACTTTCTGTTCGAAGGCGTGGGACACCGCCGGCCACCGCCCCCGCCTATAGCCACTCAAACCCGCCCCCACCAGGCGTGGGAGGCTCTGCCGTCGTCGGCCAGCAGGAGCAGTCGATCATCGCCGCCGGCCACCGCCAGGGCGGTGTCGCCGCCATCGACCACCGTCAGCGGCACCCGGACGGAGCGCCACGACACCCCACCGTCCGTCGACATCCACACCGCGCGACCGGCACCGTCCCCGGTCACCGCCACCAGCGCCCCACCCACCACGGCCAGCCCCACCACCGACAGCACGCCCGGACCGGCCGCCCCGAACCCGCCGACCCGCCGCCACCGCGCCCCGTTGTCGGCCCGCCAGACGGCGAAACCGTCGGAAACCGCCCCCACCGCCACCGGTACGCCGTCGCGCAGCACCACCCGCTCCGCCCGCCCCCGACCGTCCTTCACCGGCAGCTCCGCCCGCCGCCACGAACGCCCGTCGACCGAGGTCCAGGCCATCGGCCGCAGCGCCGCGCCGCCCGCCGGCAGCAGCGACCCGACCACCAGCCAACCCGCCGGCAGGGCCACCGCGTCGGACGCCGCCGTCCGCCCCCGGGCGTCGCCGGCCAGCTCCGGCAGCCCCTCGGCCAGGGTGAACCCGCCCGCGTCCGGCGACGTCCAGACCGCCGCGCCGTCCACCCGGGCGCCCGCGATCAACCAGCCCCCGGCACCGGCCGCCAACCGGGCCACGCTGACCGCGCGGGGGCCGCCGAACAGCTCGAACGCCGCCGGCACCTCCCGCAACGGGCCGTCACCGGCGCGGACCCAGGTCCCGGTACGCGGATTGCCGTGCACCCCACCGTTCTTGGCACCCAGCGCCGCCACCCGACCCCCGGCGCAGGCCGCCGCGTAGAGGACGTGCTGCCGGCCGTAGAACGTGCTGGCCGCGACCGGCACCGGCACCCAGGTGGAACCGTCCGCGCTGGACCAGGCCGCCGGGCGGCTCCCACCGGCGGCGTCGACGACCCCGCCGACCAGGAACCGCACCCCGGCGCAGGAGACCGCGTCACGCAGCACCAGCCGTCCGGCCGGACCGGGCGGCACGGGCAGGGTCGCCTCCTGCCAGGCCGGCTCGACCGACGCCGACCGGCCGCCTCCCGGGTCGACCCGGTCACCTCCGGAACGGTCGCAGGCGGCGACCAGCAGGACGAGCAGAGCGCACACCACGAGCACCCGCCGGGCAGACATGCGTCGATGTTAGGCAGCGGGACCCCGCCGTGGGGGGCCACGTCGGCCGCCCCGACGGACGCCCTGCCCGACCCGTAACCGCCGACCCGCCGGGCGGGGGCCCACCGGCCGGGGTCGAGGACGGACCGGTCAGCCGAGGTGTCACCGCCGGTCAGAGCCGGAACGATCCGACCGTCGGGGTGGATTCCTCCGCCGGTCCGGAGGGGTACGCGTGCCGACCGGACGGGTCCCGCCGCCGATCGGGGAGGAAAGACGGACCGATCGACGGCCGGTCAGGAGGTGGGCTGCTCGGCGATCTCGCCACCGGCGGTCTCGGCGAGGATACGCTCGGCGACCTCCTTCATGGTCATCCGGTGGTCCATGGCGGTGCGCTGGATCCACTTGAACGCCTGCGGCTCGGTCATCCCGTACGTCGTCATCAGCGCGCCCTTGGCGCGTTCGACCGTCTTGCGGATCTCCAGCCGGTCGGTGAGGCCGGCCACCTCGGACTCCAGGGCGGCGATCTCGGAGTAGCGGGAGAGGGCGATCTCCACCGCCGGCACCAGGTCGCTCTTCTGGAACGGCTTGACCAGGTAGGCCATCGCACCGGCGGCCCGCGCCCGCTCCACCAGGTCACGCTGGCTGAACGCGGTCAGGATGATCACCGGGGCGATCCGGGCACCGGCGATCCGCTCGGCGGCGGCCAGCCCGTCCATGATCGGCATCTTGATGTCGAGGATGACGAGATCGGGCTTCAGCTCCTCGGCCAGCCGGACGGCGGTCTCGCCGTCACCGGCCTCGCCGACGACCTCGTAACCCTCCTCGACCAGCATCTCGGCCAGGTCCAGTCGGATGAGCGCCTCGTCCTCGGCGATCAGCACCCGCCTGCGCTCGGCATCCGTCTGCGTCTCGGCCACCAGCCCTACCCCCACCATCGATCCCACACGGCTACCACCCATGCTCCCGCATGAGCCTAGTCGGGTACAGTGAGCCACGCGCCCCTCGGGGTGACGCCGGGGTGGTGGAACGGCATACACGGAAGTCTCAAACACTTCTGCCCGAAAGGGCTTGCGGGTTCGAATCCCGCTCCCGGCACCGAAACACTCGACTACCGCCCCTACTGCGGGGCATTCGACCCGTCGGAGCGGCCGGCCCCTCATTCCGCCGCGAGCGCGCGGGCCAGGTCGGCCCACAGGTCCTCGGGGTCCTCCAGGCCGACCGAGATCCGCAGCAGCCCGTCGCCCGGTTTCGCCTCCCCGGCCACCGGCCGGTGGGTCAGCGAGGCCGGGTGCTGGATCAGGGTGTCCACCCCGCCCAGCGACACCGCGTGGGTGATCAGCCGGCAGGCCCCGGCGACCCGGGCGGCGGCCGGCGCGCCACCGCGTACGTCGAAGGCGAGCAGGCTTCCGGTGCCGGCGAGTTGCCGGCCGACCAGCCCGGCCGGGTCGTGCACCGAGGGGTGGTGGACCCGCACGACGGCCGGGTGCCCGGCGAGCCGCAGGGCGAGTTTCTCCGCGCCGGCCTGCTGCGCGCGGACCCGCAGCGGCAGCGTCTGGAGGCCCCGGTGCAGCAGGTACGCGCCGAGCGGGTGCAGCACCGCGCCGGTGACCGCGCGCACCTGGCGCAACCGGGCGGCCCAGTCGTCGTCGCAGGCCACCACGCCGGCGAGCACGTCGCCGTGTCCGCCGATGCTCTTGGTGGCGCTGTGCAGGACGAGCGCGGCGCCGTGCCGGGCCGGCTGCTGGAGCACGGGGGTGGCGACGGTGTTGTCGACCAGCAGCGGGACGTCACCGGCGGCGGTGGCCAGCGCGGCGATGTCGACCAGGTCGAGGGTGGGGTTGGCCGGGGTCTCCACGACGACCAGGCCGGTGTCGACCCGTACGGCGTCGGTCACCTCGTCGGGGCGGGCCCAGCTGACCTCGGTGCCGAGCAGGCCGGTGGCGAGCACGTGGTCGGTGCCCCCGTAGAGGGGGCGGACGGCGACGACGTGCCGGCGGCCGTCCCGGGTGGCCGCGAGCAGGGACGCGGTGAGCGCCGCCATGCCGCTGGCGAAGGCCACCGCCGCCGGGGTGCCTTCGAGGGTGGCCAGCGCGGTCTCGAAGCGGGCCACGGTGGGATTCCACAGCCGCTGGTAGACGGCGCTGTCGCCGGGCGCGCGGGTGCCGCCGGTGGCGAGCAGTTCGTAGGCCGTGCCGCCGGCCTCGACCGACGGCAGCGGGTTGGTGGTGGACAGGTCGATCGGCGGTACGTGCACCCCGAGGGCCGCGAGGTCCTCCCGGCCGGCGTGCACGGCCCGGGTGTCCACGGACGTGTCGTCGAGGGTCGCCCCGACGCTGGAGTCAGGGTTCATGCCGTAGCCGCCGTCATACCGGCAGCTTCGAACATCAGCACGACGGAGGGCAACACCTTCGAACGATATTCTGGAAGGGCGGCTTTTCCTGTGCTCGGATTCACGGAAGGATGCGGGGATGCCCTCCGCACCGAACGATGTACGGCCCTTCGCCACCCTGGACGACGTCGACCGCGCGATCCTGGCCGAGCTGGCCGCCGACGGCCGGCTGCCGAACAACGCCCTCGCCGAACGGGTGGGGGTGGCCCCGTCGACCTGCCTGACCCGTACCCGGGCGCTGCGGGACTGCGGGGCGATCCGGGGGTTCCACGCCGAGGTGGACCCGGCGGCGGTGGGGCTGCCGTTGCAGGCGCTGGTGTCGGTCCGGCTGACCGCGCACGAGCGGGCCGCGGTGGACGCCTTCCGGGCCCGGTCGGTCCGGCTGCCCGGGGTGGTGTCGGTGTTCCACGTGGCGGGCGCGGAGGACTACGTGCTGCACGTGCGGGCGGCGTCGGGTGACGCGCTGCGCGACTTCGTCCTGGACCAGTTGGCGGTGGATCCGGCGGTGCAGCACACCCAGACCAGCCTGATCTTCGAGCAGGCCCGCGGCCGGGGCTGACGCCCGTCGCAAGTTCCTCGCAAGGACAGCGATGATGCGGTATCCGGAGAGCCCGGACAGCGCGACGTCACTGATGTTGCGGTATCCGCACGGCGGGCCGGGCCCGTAGGAACAAATCCGGCGTGGGGTGGGTTGGGACCAGGCGTGATCGACGTACCGTTGTCTGTTCTTGATCTTGCTCCGGTCGCCGCCGGGGCCACCGCCTCCGAGGCGCTCGGGCACACCACCGAGCTGGCCCGCCGGACCGAGGAACTGGGCTACCGCCGGTTCTGGGTGGCCGAGCACCACAACATGCCGGCGATCGCCAGCTCCGCACCGGCGGTGCTGCTCGCCCACCTGGCGGCGCACACCACCACGATCCGGCTGGGCTCGGGCGGGGTGATGCTGCCCAACCACGCGCCGCTGGTGGTCGCCGAACAGTTCGGCACCCTGGAGGCGCTGCACCCGGGCCGGATCGACCTGGGCATCGGCCGGGCCCCCGGCACCGACCAGCGGACCGCGCTGGCCCTGCGGCGCACCATGGAGGGGCTGTCGGCGGAGGGCTTCCCCCGGGAGCTGGCCGACCTGATGAACTACTTCAGCGGCGACGATCCGGGCGCGATCACCGCCAGCCCGGGGCTGGGCCAGTCCCCCGCCGTCTGGCTGCTCGGCTCCAGCGGGTTCAGCGCCCAGCTCGCCGGGCTGCTGGGGTTGCCGTTCTCGTTCGCGCACCACTTCAGCTCCCAGCACACCCTGCCCGCGCTCCAGCTCTACCGGCAGAGTTTCCGGCCGTCGCGCTGGCTGGCCGAGCCGTACGCGATGGTGGCGGTGAACGTGGTCTGCGCCGACACCGACGAGCGGGCCGAGTGGCTGTCCGGGCCGGCCGGGTTGTCGTTCCTCAAGCTGCGCTCGGGGCGGCCGGAGCCGCTGGCCAGCCCCGACGACGCCGCCCGGTACCCGTACACCGAGCTGGAGCGGGAGTTCGTGCGGCAGCGCCGCGACGGTCAGGCGATGGGTTCGCCGGAGACGGTCCGTCGGCAGCTCACCGAGCTGCTGGCCCGCACCGGCGCGAACGAGCTGATGCTCACCACCATGGTGTACGACGTGGCCGACCGGGTGCGCTCGTTCGAGCTGGTGGCCGGGAAGGTGGTCGGCGGGCTGTCCCGGGGCGTCTGAAACACGCTCTTCATAGCCACGTCACCCCACCGTTGCGGACGACCTCTAACTTTATTACCGGTGGTGGTACGGCACTCCCGGTCGGGACGGGTCGGGGGTGCTGCGGTGTGGTGCACCGGGTCGCCAGCTGAGCGGATTCCGCGGCTGGCGACCCGGTGCCTGCTTGTGTGGGCCCGGTCAGCGCCGGGCCCACACCGTCAGCGCAGGTAGATGTTGGGCGTGGGCGGGGTGGACATGCCGTCACCGATGAAGAAGCCCGGGTGCGGCGGCTGGTTGTAGGCGGTGTTCTGCCAGGCGACCGCCACGCGGTACTGGGCATCGTGCATCAGCGTGTAGATCCGGGTGCTGGTCGGCGTGGGCGTGCTGTAGATCCGCAGCGCCCGGCTGTCGCTGGTGCGCCAGATCACCTCCTCGCGCCAGTCGCCGAGGATGTCGCCGGACAGCGCCGGGGTCGACTTGGTGCCGTTGTTGGAGGCCACGTCGCTGCCGGTGAGCAGCCGGGTCTCACCGCCGGTGCCGTACTTGTCGATCTTGGTGGCGTCGAGCAGCTCACGCACCGGGTCGCCGTCCCACCAGGCGAGGAAGTTCGCCGACGACGGCTTGCGGCCGATGTTCTGCCCCCGGGTGTTGGCCAGCCCGTCGACCGCCGACGACCACGACTCGGCACCGGGGCTGCCGGCCCAGATGTCGGCCGAGACGCCCCGGCCGTTGTCGCCGTTGGCCCCGGTGGACCAGAGGATCTGGCCGGTACGCGCGTCGGCGAACCAGGAGCTGGGCTTGCTGCCGTCCTCGTCGACCTTGAAGATCTCCAGGCCGGAGCGGCTCGGGTCCAGGTCACCGACGTGCAGGGCGTCGCCGTGACCGTTGTTGGTGGAGTAGAGCAGCCGGCCGTTGTCGTCGATGGTGGCCGCGCCGTAGACGATCTCCTGGCGGCCGTCGGCGTCGACGTCGGCGACGGAGAGCTGGTGGTTGCCCTGGCCGGCGGCGGCGGAGTTGCCGGAGGCGTTGGAGTCGAACGTCCACCGCTTGGTCAGCGCGCCGTTGCGGAAGTCCCAGGCGGCGATGACCGCCCGGGTGTAGTAGCCACGCGCCATGATCAGGGACGGTCGCTGCCCGTCCAGGTAGGCCGTGCCGGCGAGGAACCGGTCGACCCGGTTGCCGTACGAGTCGCCCCAGGAGGAGACGGTGCCGCGCGGCGGGTCGTAGTTGACGGTGGAGGCGATCGCGCCGGTCTGACCGTTGAACATGGTCAGGTACTCCGGGCCGGACAGCACGTAGCCGCTGGAGTTGCGGTAGTCCGCCGACGACGAGCCGATCAGCTGGCCGGTGCCGGAGCGGGTGCCGTCGGCGGTCTTCATGGCCACCTCGGCCTTGCCGTCGCCGTCGTAGTCGTACACCTGGAACTGGGTGTAGTGGGCACCCGCCCGGATGTTGCGGCCCAGGTCGATGCGCCACAACCGGCTGCCGGTCAGGGTGTACGCGTCGACGTAGACGTTGCCGGTGTAGCCGGACTGGCTGTTGTCCTTGGCGTTGGACGGGTCCCACTTGAGGACGATCTCGTAGTCGCCGTCGCCGTCGAGGTCACCGACACTGGCGTCGTTGGCCGAGTAGCTGTACGCCTCCCCGGCCGGGGTGGTGCCGCCGGCCGGCGGCTGGATCGGCACGTCCAGGTAGCCGTTGGCGAACTGGAGGGCGGGCGCGGACGCCGCCTGCTCGGCACCGTTCACCACGGCCCGCACGGTGTACGCCGAGCCGGCCGCCGCCCCGCTGTCGAGGTAGTTGGTGGCACCGGTGATCGGCGAGGCGTTGACCCTGGTGGAGCCCCGGTAGAGGTTGAACGACACCCCGGAGGTCTCGGTGCCGAGCAGCCGCCAGGAGACCAGGTTCCCGCTGCCGGAGCGGACGCTGATCAGCCCCCGGTCGAGATCCTCCAGCTGCTTGGCCCCGGCCGGCGGGTTGGTCGGCGGGGGCGTGGTCGGCGGCGGTGTCGTCGGAGGTGGTGTGGTCGGGGGCGCGGTGGTGGGCGGTGCCGTGGTCGGCGGCGCGGTCGTCGGGGGCGCGGTCGTCGGCGCGGTGCCGCCGGTGCAGGTCGTGCCGTTGAGGGCGAAGCTGGCCGGCGTCGGGTTGCTGGCGTTGTTCCACGACGCGTTGAAGCCGAAGTTCGCGGTGCCGTTGGTGCCCAGCGCCGCGTTGTAACCGGCGTCCTTGGCGCTGACCTGCGCCCCGGACTGGGTGACCGTGGCGTTCCACGCCTGGGTGACCTGCTGGCCGGCGGTGTAGGACCAGGTCAACGTCCAGCCGTTGATCGGGTCGCCGAGGTTGGTGACGAGGACGTCGGCGCCGAAGCCGCCGCCCCACTGGCTACTGATCGTGTAGTCGACCCGGCAGCCGGCGGCGGCGGCCGAGGCCGCCACGGCGGTGAGGGCACCGGCGGTGAGGGTGGTGGCCGCGGCGGCGGCGAGCAACGCGGCGCGACGACGGGTGGGGCTCAGGTGCACGGAAACGCCTTTCGCGGAGGTCAGCGCACGGTGGCGACGCCGGCCTGCCCGGACCGGCGGGATGACGCCGCGCTGACGGTGGTGACGGACGCCTTTGCATCGACATCCATAGTTCGACTCCGCGCAGTCGGATCGTAGGACAACGCTTTCCGCCCGCACAAGCCGTACCCGCTCTTGCTCCCGACCCGCCCACCTGATCGACTCGGCGGATGGCTGAGCACATGGACCCCGAGGAGTTCCGCCGCGCCGGGTACGCGGTGGTCGACTGGGTCGCCGACTACTGGCGGACGCTGGACCGACGCCCGGTCACCCCACCGGACCCGCCCGGCACGGTCACCGCCGCCCTGCCGACCGGCCCGCCCGCGCACGGCGAGCCGGTGGCGGCGATGCTGGCCGACCTCGACGCGATCATCGCGCCCCGGGTCACCCACTGGCAGCACCCCGGCTTCTTCGGCTACTTCCCGGCCAACACCAGCGGCCCCAGCGTGCTGGCCGACCTGGTCAGCTCGGGCCTCGGCAGCCAGGGCATGCTCTGGGCCACCAACCCGGCCGGCACCGAACTGGAGACGGTCGTGCTGGACTGGCTGGCCGACCTGATGGACCTGCCCGCGCGCTGGCGTTCCACCGGCACCGGCGGCGGCGTCATCCAGGACTCGGCCTCCTCGGCGACCCTGGTCGCCACCCTGGCCGCGCTGCACCGGGCCAGCGGCGGCCGGTGGCGGGAGGTCGGCGTCGACCGCCGCTACCGGGCGTACACCTCGGTGCACGGGCACTCCTCGATCGAGAAGGCGGCCCGCATCGCCGGCCTCGGCGAGCAGGGCGTCCGGACCATCGACGTGGACCCGAAGACCCAGGCGATGCGCCCGGCGGCGCTGCGCGCGGCGATCGAGGCGGACCTGGCCGTCGGCGAGGTGCCGGCCATCGTGGTGGCGACCATCGGGACCACCTCCACCACCGCCGTCGACCCGCTGCCGGAGATCGGCGCGATCTGCGCGCGGTACGGCGTGTGGCTGCACGTCGACGCCGCGTACGCCGGGGCGGCGGCGGTCTGCCCCGAGTTGCGCTGGACGCACGCCGGGGTGGAGCACGCCGACTCGTACTGCTTCGACCCGCACAAGTGGCTGCTCACCGGCTTCGACTGCGACGCCTTCTGGGTGGCCGACCGGGGCGAGCTGATCGAGGCGCTGACCGTGATGCCGGAGTTCCTGCGCAACGCCGCCAGCGAATCCGGTGCGGTGATCGACTACCGGGACTGGCAGGTCCCGCTGGGCCGCCGGTTCCGGGCGCTGAAACTCTGGTTCGTCCTGCGCTGGTACGGCGTCGAGGGGCTCCGCGCGCACCTGCGCGCAGGGATCGCCCTGGCCGACCGGTTCGCCGACCGGGTCCGCGCCGACGACCGGTTCGCCCTCGCCGCCCCGCACCCGTTCTCCCTGGTCACGTTCCGGCTGCGGGCCGGTGACGAGGCCAGCGCGGCGCTGCTGGCCCGGGTCAACGACAGCGGACAGGTGTACCTGACCCACACCCGGGTCAACGGCCGGTACACCCTGCGGCTGGCCGTCGGCTCGCCGCTGACCGGGCCGGAGCACGTGGACCGGGCCTGGGCGCTGCTGTCGGCGGCGGCGACGGACCTCCTCGCCGGGGCCACCCCGGTGGGTGGGCCTGCCCCGGGCGGCGCGTTCCCCGGGTGACCGTCGCCGCCCCGGCCCGGGGCGGGCGGTGCTGACGACGGTCGCTGCGGCGGGGGGACACCGGGTGGCGTACCCCCGTCGGTGTCAGCGCTCGACGACGGCCAGCCGGTCGTCGGCCCCGGCCGGGTCGGTGCCGGCCGGCGCCGCGACGGCCGGAGCCGTGGTGTCCGCCGACTGTGGCCCGACGGCGGGAGCATCGGCGGTGGTGGCGGCGTCGACGATGGCGCGGGCGCGGCGGGTGCGGCGCAACGCGCGGACGGCGAAGGTCAGGGCGACCACCCAGCCCACGGCGAGCAGCACGTAGACCACCGGGCGGACGGTCGAGCCGGCGTCACCGGCGTTGAGCAGGGTGCGGGCGTTGGTCAACACGATCACCCCGCCGATGGTCGCGCCCAGCAGTTGGGCGGGGACGATCCGCACCAGCCAGGCGGCCACCGGCGCGGCGATCAGGCCACCGACCAGCAGCGCCGCCACGGTCGGCAGCAGGAAGCCCTCACTGCCCAGGCCGATCAGGAAGCCGATGCTGGCCGCCCCGGCCACCACGAACTCGGCGGTGTCCACCGAGCCGATCACCTTGCGGGGTTCCATCCGACCGGACACCAGCAACGCCGGGGTGGCCACCGGGCCCCAGCCCCCGCCGCCGGTGGCGTCGACGAAGCCGGCGACCAGACCCAGCGGGCCGAGGAACCGGCCGCGCAGCCGCCCGGCACCGGAGCGCTGACGCAGCGGGCGGGAGAAGCGCACCAGCAGGTAGGCCCCGAGGGTGAACAGGATGCCGGCCATCCACGGGGCGGCGCTCTCGGTGGAGATGGCGCTGAGGAAGGTGGCCCCGACGAACGCGCCGACCGCGCCGGGCAGGGCGATCCGGGTCACCACCCGCCAGTCGACGTTGCCGAACCGCCAGTGGGCGACACCGGCGGCGAGCGTGGTGCCGATCTCGGCGAGGTGCACCGACGCCGAGGCGGCGGCCGGGGCGACCCCGACGAAGAGCAGCAGGGTCGACGAGGTCAGCCCGTACGCCATGCCGAGCGCGCCGTCGACGAGCTGTGCGGCCAGCCCGACCAGAGCGAGGATCAGAAGCTTGCGCACGAGCCCTCCGAACTTTTCGGCATCTCCTATCGACTTGGTCGAGAATGCGGCACGGACGCTCCCCGGTCAACCCCCAGATCGGTGGGTGGGACGGGGTCGGCGGAGCGGGACACGCCGGTCGGAACCCCGCGCGCCAGGTCGTCCGGGGTGCGGCGGGGCGACGCGGCCCGAGGGGGTGTCAGCTCCAGGCGCGGGGATCGGCGGCCAGCTCGTTGATCCGGCCCGGCAGCACCCCGGCCGCCACGTCGGCGATGGTGACCTGCTCCAGGATCTCCCGCTCGCTGGCCCGCAACGCGATCCAGACCTCCTGCAACGCGCGGGCCGCGCCGTGGTAGCCGAGCTGCTCGGGACGCTGCCCCCGGACGTGGGCCAGCGGCCCGTCGATCACCCGGATCACCTCGGCGAGGGAGATCTCCGCCGCCGGCCGGGCCAGCCAGTAGCCGCCCTCCGGGCCCCGCTGGGCGTGCACGATGCCGCCCCGGCGCAACTGGAGCAGGATGCTCTCCAGGAACTTCGGCGGAATGTCCTGCGACCTGGCGATCTGCTCGGCGGTGACCGGACGGGACCGGCCGGCGTCCGCGCCGTCGGCGACCGACGCGAGTTCGGCCGCCGCACGCAGTGCGTAGTCGACCCGGGCGGAGAGGCGCATGGCCGCAAGGTTAGTCGCCGGCCCCGCCGGCCGGACCGCCACCCTCCACCGAACGGCCAGGGTGGGCTGTCCCGGTGGCGCGGGCATGGCACCATACCCGTGTCGCCGGCAGGGTCGCCGGTGGCGGATACCAGCGCACCGGAGCACAGGCCGATAGGGGCAGCGACAGCGATGCCGGACGTGACGCCGCTGAACCCGCGCGACCCGCGCCAGGCCGGGCCGTACGAGCTGATCGGTCGGCTCGGCGCGGGCGGTCAGGGCGTGGTCTACCTGGGCCGCGACGAACAGGGCCGGTGGGTCGCGGTCAAGGTCATCAACGTGGACCTGCACCAGCATCCCCGGGCGAAGGCCCAGTTCGTCAAGGAGATCGCCGCCGCCCGCCGGGTCGCGCCGTTCTGCACCGCGCAGATCCTCTTCGCCGACGTGGACGGCGACCTGCCCTACGTGGTCAGCGAGTTCATCGAGGGCGTCACCCTGCAACGGCACGTCCGTGAGCAGGGCCCGGTCGCCGGCAACGCGCTGCACCGGCTGGCCGTGGGCACCGCCACCGCGCTCGCCGCGATCCACCAGTCCGACGTGGTGCACTGCGACCTGAAGCCGGACAACGTGATCCTCGCCGCGGACGGCCCCCGGGTGATCGACTTCGGGATCGCCCGGGCGCTGGACGTCACCGAGACGATGACCAGCCGGATCATGGGCACCGCCACCTACATGGCCCCGGAACGGTTCCGCGACGACGAGGTCGGGCCGGCCAGCGACGTGTTCGCCTGGGCGGGGACGATCGCCTTCGCGGCGGGCGGGCAGCCGCCGTTCGGCACCGGCCCGGTCGCCGCGGTGATGCACCGGGTCCTGCACGACCCGCCGGACCTGACCGGGCTCACCGGCCCGCTGGCCACCCTGATCGGGCAGTGCCTCGACAAGGACCACCGGGCCCGGCCGACCGCCCAGGAGGTGCTGCTGCGGCTGCTCGGGCGGGACGCCCACCCGAGCGGCGAGGTACCGTTGCAGACCGTGCTGCGGGCCGGCACCGACGCCGCGGCCACCCGGCACGTCCCGCGTACCGTGGCCACCACCCCGCCGGTCGTCGCGGCGGCCGACCCGTGGCCGACGACGGCGGCGGCGGTGGACCCCTGGCCGACCGCCGGGGTGGCGGAAGCCTGGCCGGGCACCTCGACCGTCCCCCCGGCCCCGCAGGTGACCGGGGACCCGGTGCCGACGCCGTGGCCCACCAC
>NZ_JACGMO010000004.1:0-112131 GCF_015354745.1 Micromonospora sp. S-DT3-3-22 | reverse complement strand
TCCATAGAAGGCTTCAATGTCATCAATGGACGCGCACGGCAGCAGGGGAACGGTCCGCTCGTTGGCCATGCCTCCTTCCTAGACGTCGCAGGGTGTCCGCCGCCCATGGAAATAGCCGATCATCGCCACCGGCCATCCGATCGGCCGATGACCCAGAACGCAACGTCGCCGCGCCGCGCCATCGGGGTGCCTTCCTACCGGCCACACGGCTCGCCAAGATCAAGCGCCCGGATCTGCCGCTCTCGCGCTACTGAAGGTCATCGGCCGCTGCCGTCAGCGGCCCGGACCGCCCGTCGCGGTACGGTTCCGCAGTGCCTGCCAGCGTCCGACGACCTCGATCTTTGTCGACATCGACGGCGTGCTGATCCCGCTACGGGCCCGATCGCACCAGGTCGGTACTCGCTGGAGCGGCAGAGCGGCGGACGGTCCCGACCGCCACGGCAATCCTCTGTTGGACCGGCTCGATCCCGCCGACGGTCAACGGCTCCTCGCCCTGCCGGGTGAGCTGGCCTGGGCCAGCACCTGGATGGCCGAAGCCAACGAGGTCGTGGCACGCCGGATCGGTCTTCTCGCCCTCCCCGTCATCGACTGGCCCGACGACGACGAGGAACCACCGCGTGGAGTGCACTGGAAGACCAGACCGTTGGTGCGCTGGGCGGCCACCTAAGCGCAGCGATGCCTGCCCCAGGCGGCCAACCGGTTGAGAGGGGCATGTTTCGCAATTCGGTATGCACAGCTGCGCCTCTCGGGTGAGGGCTCAGTCCGTTCGCCCTCCGCCACCGGTATCGAAGTTCGCAGCGTCTCCATACCCGGCGTTGTCCACGATGGCGGCAGAGTGCCGATCGGGAACACCACGACCCCGGTGAGAAATGTCGCGATCAGGACGCGGCGAGTCGCGGCGTATCGCCCGCATGGCGGCCTGCGCGGCCGCCGCCTTCTCCGCTGCGCTCCGCGGCCGGCGACCGCTGCGCTGGAAGATCAGGACCACGACGCCCGCCACAAGCCCTATGCCAGCAAGAGATACCACTGCATGTCCTCACGGTAGAAACAGCCCGCATCTGGACGGGGAGTGCTCCCATGCCATGCCGCTGGCCGTGCGTGCCGTGGTGAATCCGGGTGCGGGTGTCGGTCGGACTCGTGTTGACTTTGACGGTGGATCGTCAGCGGCTCAGCAGCATCGCGCACTCGCACCACCCGATCGCGGCTCCGGTCTCCGGTGTCACCCTCAACCGCCTCCTGCGCCGAGCGGACCGGCAACCCGCGGCTCGCATCCTCGACCTCGGCTGCGGAGAGGGGGCCTGGACGCTGCAGGCCCTGACGCACTACCCCGAGGGGCACGCGGACGGCGTGGACGTCAGCCGGTACGCCCTCGAACGCGCCGCGAGCGCTGCCGTCGAACGAGGCCTCGCCGACCGGCTCACGCTGCACGAGCGCGACGCCCGCACGTACATGCCCGACGGCGACTACGACCTGGTGCTGTGCGTCGGATCGACACACGTGTTCGGCGGCTTCGCCGAGACGCTGGAGTCGGCCGGCCGGCAGGTGAACGCCGACGGCATCCTGATGGTCGGTGAGGGATTCTGGCAGGTCCCACCGACTCCGGAGGCACTCGCCGCGCTCGACGCGCGGCCGGAGGAGTTCACCGACCTCCCCGGCCTGATCGACGCAGCTGAACAGGCCGGCTGGACGCCGGTGTACGCCCATGTCAGCGACGCCGCCGAGTGGGACGACTACGAATGGTCGTGGAGCGGCTCGCTCACTGAATGGGCGCTGAACAACCCCGGCCATCCGGACGCTGCCGAGGTACTTACCGTCGCCCGAAGGCACCGCGATCAGTGGTTGCGCGGGTACCGCAACGTTCTCGGCTTCGCGACACTGGTGCTCCGCCACATCTGATAGCGGTGCATCTCACTCTCATGCCGCAATCCGCGCGCCCGGTGAGTGTCCGTTTGTGCCGATGATCGCGTGGTAGCGGAGGTGTTGAGGGACAACGAGGAGATCGGGTTCAACGACGTGGCACACAGCACCTCGTCGCACGATGTCCGGTAGGGGTCGCGCACCACCTCCACGGTAGAGACCGGTTGGGATCTGATGATGAGCATTCCGCCGTGCGGTGCCAGGGGCAGTGGTGAATCGGATTGCTCGGTCGCGTCGTGCCTGCCAGGATGCCGCCATGTCAATCGCCGAGACCTCTGCTGAGGATGCCCTGGTCGCGCTGCACACGTCGCTCGATGAGCGGCGCCGGCCGGAGGAGGTCGCGCATCTCGTGCTGCGGGTGGTGGGCGGCCAGTTGGGGCTTCGCGACCGGATGACGGTGGGGCGGGCGGCTCGCGGGGCATCACGCTGGAACGGGTGGAGTTCGATGTCGGCGGACTTCGCCCGGCCGGTCGGTGGTGCCCGTCAGATCGACGCCGCAACGCGGCTGTTCGATCTGACGCCCGGCGGCGTCGACCCGGACGATCCCGTTTCGCTGCTTGAATTCTCGTCCCGCCTGAGCGAATCCCTGGGTGCCGTCGATCCGGCCCGGCTGGACTTCCTGCGTGACCGGTTGAACCGGGAGGGCCGGGTGACGGCGGGGATCGAGCTGTCGAAGCGGCAGTACAACCGGCGATTCCGGGTGACCCAGCGACTGTCGGCGAAAGCCGACAGGTTGGCGGTCGAGCAGACCAAGCGGCAGTTGACCATGGTCGCGCGGGCAGGATTCGCCGCGAGCATCGAGCGGGATGCGTTTCTGGCTGATCCGTGGGCGGGTTGCTTCGTGGCGTATCTGACTGCCAAGCGGAAGCTGCGGCGGGAGTTCACCCTGTCGGGGCGGGACAACCCGTACGACGACATCGCCGACCTGTTGTTCAAGCACTGCACCGCCAACCCGGCGACGGACTGGTGGATGATCGCCCAGGCCCATCCGACGCCGGCTGTGCTCGCCCGGCTGACCGAGGCACAGCGCGGTGAGCTGCTGGGCCGGTGGTGGACAACGATGCGCCAGGTCGCGGCGTTGCTCAAGCGGGTATGGACGGCCAGTGAGTTCGACCAGGCCACCATGATCGTGAGGCGGGGTAACGACTCGTCGACGTGGAACCTCCTGTGCGGCGCGTACAACACCGCGCGGGCGGCCTGGATCGCGGCGCTCGACGCCGCCGACAGCCTCGGACTGCTGCAGGCGTCCTGCCCGGGCAAGGCGATGATGCTGATCGCGGCGGACCTGGCGGCATGGCACCGGTCGACCGGCGGCGGCCTGCACCCCGACGTGGGCGTATGGGCTCGGCTACCGCTGCCGTGGGACGTGCTCGACGGCACCACCGCCTGCACCCGTGCGGATGTCGAGGCAGCATGCGCCGATGGCGGCGTCGACCCGGTCACGTCCGGTTGGACAGGTCCCAGGACACCCGCAGCAACCGGGCGCTTCCGCCCCACGCCCGAGTTGGTGCACGGGGTATCGATCGTGGACCCGCTGTGGGCGTCGATGCTCCGTGCCGGTGGAGCGTTCTCCGGAAAGATGATCAAGAGCGGCCTGGAGCACACGCTGATCCCGGGTGACGTCGTGGTCAGCGAGCTGCCGGAACGGGATGGACACGTCAAGCCGTGATAGGGCAGCATGATCACGCTCGTCGTAGCTCAGTGGTAGAGCGCCCGGCTCTGGTCCGGGTGGACGCTGGTTCGAGCCCAGCCGACGGGGCCCGTGGAGATCCGTTGTAGCTCAGCGGTAGAGCACCCGGCTAGGGACCGGGAGGACGCCGGTTCGAGCCCGGTCAACGGATCCCCCGATCTGCCGTCTGAGTTGATGACATCAACTGCGAGGCGTACTCCCGGTGTCGTGGTACAACGTCAGGTGTCACAGTGCCCCTGACATCGGCCAGTTGCGCCAGTGCGTGTTTCCCGGGAGGGTCGGCTGGTAGTGGGAGGGGTTGGCAGTGGCCAGCACCTCGCTGATCTGCTGGTAGAGACCTCCCGGGGTTTGCTGGTGGCTTGCCTGCGGGCGACCGGCCGCCAGATCTACGCGATCAACCCGGTCGCGGTCGCTCGTTACCGAGACCGATACACCGCCTCACGCACCAAGTCCGACCACGTCGACGCGATGGTCCTGGCCAACATTCTGCGCACCGACATGGCCGTGCACCGACCGCTGCCCAACGACTCCGAACTCGGCCAGGCGATCGCAGTTCTCGCCCGTGCCCAACAAGACGCCGTATGGGATCGAACCCAAGCCCACAACAAACTGCGCTCACTGCTGCGCGAGTACTACCCGACGTTCATACTGGCCTTCCGCGACGCCCGCGGCGGGATCACCCGCCCCGAAGCCCGCGCCGTGATCGCCACAGCGCCCACCCCCACCCAGGCAGCGACACTGACCCCAGACAACCTCGCCGACGCCATACGACGAGCCGGCCGCCAACGAGGCGTCACCGCCGAAGCTGACCGACTGCACCAGGCCCTGGCCACCGCAACCCTGCACCAGCCACCCCTGGTCGAACAGGCCATGGGACGACAAGCCCTGGCCCTACTGCGCGCCTTGGACACCGCCTGCCTCAACGCCGAAGACCTGGCCACGGCCTCGGCGTCAAACGTCGGACCGGCCGGTGAGATATCCAATCAGTCAGCCGCCGCGACGACGGCTTCCGCCTTTGCCGCATCGGCCGTGCGCCGTTCGATGGCCGGGCCCATGGCGAGAACCCCCAACGGGGCGACGACACCCGCCGCCGCGCAGAACCACCAGAGGACAGCGGATCCCGCGTGCGCGTAGACAGCGGTGCCCACGGTCAGGGCGACGAACCGGGAAGTGCCCCACAACCACTGAAAGGCGCCCTGGTAGCGGCCTCGGGCATGGTCGGGGGCGATGCTCTGGATCGTCGCCGAGTGGATGCCGCCGATGGCCGCCTCGCCCAGCGACCACACCGCGACGCTCGCACCGTAGCTCCACAGGCTGTTGGCCACGCCGGTGAGCGCGACGCCGACAGCGATTAGCCCGGCTGCGAAGACGTAGACGACGAGCGGACGAAACTCGTCCAGCACCGTGGCGGCGATGGGCTGCACGATGACGACCAGGACCGCGTTGAGCGTAAACATCAGTCCCAGTACCTTGGGTGAGAGGCCGTCGTCGCGGATCGCCAATGGCAGGCCGGCCTCGGTTAGGGAGTAGATCGCCAGGGTGATGCCGAACAATGGCAGCAGCGCACGCATGAGCGGGTCGCGCAGTACCACGCTGTAACCGCTGCGCACGACGGTACTGGGTGCCGTGTACCCCTTTCCGGCGGGGAGCAGGGTCGCGGCGATGACGGCGAACAGGACGGAGGAGACGCCGTCGACCACGAATAGCAGCCAGTAGCCCTGCTCGGCGAGGAAGCCACCGAGGACGCCGGCACCGGCGCTGCCGATGTTGACCGCCCAGTAGACCAGCGAGAAGGCGTTGCGGCGGCGTTCGGGAACGACGGACTCCGCGAGGAGCGCATTGGCGGCGGGGCTGACCATCGTGCCGCAGACGCTCAGCGCGGCGGCTCCGAAGGCCAAGGTCACGAGATTGGGTGCCACGAAGAGTAGGCCGTGCGAGGCGGCCGTGCCCAACAACCCAGTGATCATCGTGGAGCGGCGGCCCCAGTGGTCGGCGAGCATCCCGCTGAGCAGCGGGCCGACCAGGTTGCCGATGCCCAGGGCACCCAGCACGTAGGTGACCTCGGACGTGCTGACGTCCCGTGCGCCGAGGTAGTAGACCAGGAAGGGCACTACCATGAAGCCCAGACGGTTCACTATCGTTCCGCTGAAGATGATCCAGGCAGTGCGCGGCAGGCCCCGGTACGAGGAGAACATGGCCGCATGATGCGCGGCCCGGGAAAGCCCGACAACTGATTCAGCGATGACTGAATGCGGGGGGTCCACACTGGCTGAGGTGGAGCTCTCGGCGAGTGACCTGGCACGGATGCGTTTCTCCCTCTCGCCCATGTGGGAGGTCGTGACCAGTTTCCGGTTGCTGCGATCCGCCCGTCCGACCGTCGGGCATCTGCCCTGGATCGGGCAGGTGCGACCTCGCCTCACGACGGCCGGGTTGGATCGCGGCTGGCTCACCGCGCTCGTTCCCCCGAGCGGCTATTTTCCCGACTTCCTCAATCCCGTTCCGGCCGGGCACGCGCCCTCGCTGGGAGATGAGTTGGACGCGGTGCGGGGCAGTGCGACCGTCGCTGTGCAGCGGGACCTGGACCACCTGGCACGACACCTGGGCGGCGCCTCGAGGCGAGTGCGGTCTCTGCGGGCCGATCCGGAGGGACTGCTCCCCGAACTCGCAGCCGAGATCGAGAGGTACTGGGAGTTGGCGCTCGCACCCTACTGGCAGCGGATACGCACCGTGCTGGAGGCCGATGTCTTCCACCGGGCCCGCCAGGTCGCCGAGTTCGGCGCGGAGGCCCTGTTCAATGGGCTGCATGCCAAGATTAGCTGGCAGGACAACACCCTGCGGCTGGTCCGCCGCGCGCAGACCCTGCGCGGCGCGACCAAGGGTGCCGGGCTGCTGCTCATCCCCTCCGTCTTTGCCGGGCCGGGCGTGCTCACTGTGGTGCGTGACGCCGAGCCGCTGCAACTGGCCTACCCCTCGCGCGGCGTGGGCGTTCTGTGGGAGCGACCCACTCCTTCCCGATCCGTCGCGGTCGCCGCGGTGCTCGGTCGCTCGCGTACCCTGCTGCTCACCGAACTCCAGTCACCTGCCTCCACCGCCGAGTTGGCTCGGCGCACCGGCCTCTCGCCCGCCGGGGTATCCCAGTTCCTCACCGCCATGCGGGACGCCGGACTGGTGAGCGCGCACCGCGCTGGCCGCTCCGTGCTGTACGCGCGCACCTCGATTGCCGACGCGCTGCTCGGGACACCGCCCGGCTGAGCGGCCCGAAGGAGGTCACCCGGTACGGGTCCCGAGCCTGCTCTCAGGGCTGGCCGCGCGATGGCGACCGCCAGTCGCCGAAGCCGGTCTTGTCGATCGTCGAGTATGGCCACCGATCGTCTACAGCATCGGCTAGAGGCGGACGACGACCTTGCCGGTGGCGTCTCCGCGGGCGATGCGCTCCAGCCCGTCCGGGATCAGCCGGTCCAGGGTGACGACCTCATCGAGCGCCGTCGTGGCGATCTCCGGGTGGTCGGTGAGCAGCGCCAACGCCTCGGGGAGGTCTTGATCGCAGATGTGCACCTTCGAGGTGTCAAGCATGACCTCCTCCAGCACCAGTCGGGTCAGGTCGAGCGGCGAGGGATCGCGGTGCAGACCGACCAGCCGTAGGTGCCCGCCCCGGCACACCGCGTTCACCGCGGTCGCCAGGCCGGCCGGGGCGCCCGAGGCCTCGATCACCACGTCTGCGCCGTGTCCGCCCGTCACCGCCCGGATCACGGCGCTCGCATCCTCGTGCGAGGCGTCGATCAGCAGTCCCGCACCGGCACGGCGGCCGGTTTCCAGTCGGGCGGCCGAGACGTCGACACCGACCGTCCGTACGCCACGGGCCGCGCAGGCGGCGACCGCGAGCGACCCGATGCTGCCCAGGCCGATTACCACCACGGTCTGGTCTGGATCGGGAGTGATGTCGCGGACCGCCCGCAGCGCCACCGCCAGCGGCTGTGCCATGATCGCGACGTCGGGGTCGAGGTCGCCCACCGAACGGCTGATCCGGGCGGGAACGTTGACCCGCTCGGCGAGACCGCCGTCGACGTGCAGTCCGAGAGTGTAGTAGCGCCCACAAATGTTCGTCCGCCCGCGTACGCACCAGCGGCAGTCTCCGCAGGAGACGCCGGAGCCGGGGACGACCATGTCGCCAGGGGCGAAGGTGTCCACCCCGGGTCCGGTCGCGACGACCTCGCCGACCATCTCGTGGCCGATGACCAAGGGGCCATGGTGTCCACTCGCGAAGTGCGGCCGGGTGAGCGGAATGAGGTGGGGACCGGAGGTGAACTCCTCGACGTCCGTGCCGCAGATGCCGGCCCGCACCACGGCGAGTTGGATCTCGCCGGGCCCAGGGGCAGGAGGCGCCGGCCATTCCTGGACTCGGACGTCGCCCCTGCCGTGGAACACCGCGGCCTTCATGACGGTGGCCGATCCCCAAAGCCGCCGACGGCTCACTTCCGGAGCGGCACCGGCGAGGGGCGCCGGTGTCTCGTGCAGTAGCGCTCCGATGTGGGCGCCGTTGGCGAGGCTCACCACGGCGTCGCCGGCCGCCGAGGGAAGTGCCCGCACGCTGCCTCCCATGAAGCCGTCGACACCCGTGGCGATCCCCCAGACGGGACGGAATCGGTCCACGCCGCCGCCCGGGATGGGGACAGTCTCCAGCACGTGCCGCACCCGTCGTTGCAGTACGTGGGGGCTGTCCAGCGCGGCGAGCAGCAGAGCGCGCCATGCCTCGGGGGTAAGGTCGTCGGCCCAGCCGAGCACGACGCCCTTGCCGCCGAACAGCGACGTCGGCTTGAGAACCAGGTCCTCGGCGTGCGACAGGGCGTACTCGACGAGGTCCACTCGATCGCCGTTCTCCAGTGTCACCTCCTCGCGACGCACTCGCCGGGTCCACGGCAGGATGCGGTCGAGGCTCGCGACGACCTCGGGAGTGAACAGGTGCCGGTTGCTTTCCTCCGAGAGCAGCGACAGCGCCCCCTTGCTCGCGTAGGCGGCGGTGTCGAGCGGCGTGAAGATCTTCACCTCGCCCCGGCGGGCGGCCTCGAAGACGGCAGTGGTCAGCCGGGAGGCGTCCGGGCCGACGACGTCGCGGATGAGGAAGGTCCGCACGATGATGTCAACGGGCCGCCCCGCGAGCCGTACGCGGCCGTCGCGCACCTCTAGCTGACCAAGGTGGCAGGGGACGGCGTCGAGTCCCAGCTCGCGCCAACGCCCGCAAAGCTGCGTCAGGTATGGCAGCTCGTCCGGAAAGGCCGAGGGCCATTCGGTGAGCGCGACGACCGGGTGGTCCCCGGCCGAGAAACCGGTCTCGGTCAGGATGTTGTGGACCTGCCCGCGCAGGGAGTCGACGAAGGTCAGCCCGTATCGCTCGGCGAACCGGGCGAGGACGGGAACCGTCAGGAGTTCCCGACAGACGTCGACGTTGTCCATCCCGCCTATCGCGCTGCCGATGTTGAATTCGAGAAGCTTGAAGCCGGTGCCATCGCAGACCAGGTCGGCCCGGCTCTGCCGGGTCAGCCGCTCCCCGCGGTTCTGCATGACCGCCGCGACCTGTGGTTCGGTGAGTCCGACCGCCCGCGCGAAGGCGGCGAAGTCCCCGCCGAAGAGCTTCCTGGGGAGGCTCTCCAGCGCCGTGAGTAGGTTGTCCAGGTCGGCGGTCAGCCGGGTTAGTTCCGCATCGCCCAGGAAGACGGGGCGGGCGAGCCACCTGCCCAGGCCACTCGGCTTGCCACTGTTGACGATCTTGTTGTGGGGCAGGCCGGCGAGGAGTTCCTCGGCCGGTGTCCCGGCGGCCTCCAGCTCCGCCAGGTAGGTCTCGGTCAGCGTGACGCGGTCCATGTCGGGTCTCCTGACGGTGAGGTGGCGGGCTGGTGGCCCGCATCATGACTCCGTGTCCGGTATTGGTGATGCTCGGTCAGGTGGCGGCGGTGAGGGTGGCTTTCCCGGGCACGGGCGGGGGGACGAAGGCGACTGCCTCGACGGGCAGCCGCCGCTCGACGCTTACCAGGAGCAGCGCACCGCCTGCCGCGGTGCCCGCCACCAGCAGCCACGGCAGGCGGCCGTCGATGGTGAGCAGGGAGGTGAACACCATCGGACCCAGGGCGTACGCCAGTGACCAGGACATCTGGTATGTGGCGAGGTACCGGCCCCGCAACCGCTGCGGCGCTGCGAACTGTGACAGCGCTTCTGAGGAGGGGCTGTACACCATCTCACCGATCGTCATCACGAGTACGGTGCCCAGTAGCCCAGCGAGCAGGAGGGGTACGCCGTGCGGTCGAACGATGCCGAGTCCTGCCTGGGCGAGGAAGGCCAGCGCGAAGAGCACGGCACCAGCAGCGGCGGCCCGCGGACGGCTGGAGAAGCAGCGCCGGGCGAGGGTGGCGACGGGGACACCGAGAGTCGCGCACAGCACCGTGTTGAGGAGGAAGGCGCTGCCAACGAGCCCTTCGGGCAGGTCGAGCCAGCCTGTCGCATACAGCGGGAGGAGCGAGGTGAGGGCCGAGAAGCCGAGGGCGACGAGCAGGTTGGCACAGACGAGGCCGAGAAAGGGCCGGTCCTCGCCGACGGTCCGGTAACCGCCGCCACGGGCACGGACGGTCGCCGGGTTCCGGGGTGGTGCCGGCGGTGTGCGGGAGGCGAGGAAGCCCGCGGCGAGGAAGCTCGCCCCGTTGAGCCACGCCGTCACCATGTAGCCGGCATCGCCCGCCGTGGCGATGACGATCGAGGCGATCAGGGTGCCCGCACCGAGACCAGCGTTGCTCAGGCTACGGCTGAGCGCGAGCAGGCGGTCTCGGTCAGTGCCGTCGGCGAGCTCGGCGAGCCGGGCGTTCTGGGCTGGCCGGAAGGCGCGGGTCCCCACCGAGGTGAACAGCGCGACGAGGACGAACACTGGCAGGGACCGGGCGAGCGGGAAGCAGGCGAAGCTGAGCCCCCGTATCACATACAGGGCGATCTGCGTGGGGCGGGCACCGACGCGGTCCACCACGATGCCCACCACGGGAACGACGGCGATGGCGATCAGGCCCGTGGCGGTGAGCACCAGCCCGATCAACGGCAGCGGCAGGCCCGTCACGTGAAGGAAGAACACTAGGCTGAAGGGGACGTACATACCGGAGCCGATCGCGTCCACGGCGATGCCGGAGACCAGGGCGCGTTCGCCCGGGAACCGGGGGCGGAAGAAGGACATGCGTCTCCCAAGCACGGGCCGACTCACCGCCGACGCCGTGGGTTCGATCAAATGGGGGCGGGCAGCTCGTCGGTGCCGTGCAGAGTCGGGGGTCGTTCGGGCGTCGCGGTCACGGGAGAATCTCCTTCCGTAACGATTGGGCCGGGTGCAAGGCGTCACGCAGCGCGGTACCGGGATCCGTAGCCGCCGGCAGGTCGACGACGCGACCGGCGACGAGAGCACGGCGAGCATGCATCAGGTCCCTGGACGGTCCACAGTGCGGCGAACATGCGAGCCGGCCAGCCCGCCACCGGCGATGTTCTCCAGGCTCAAGGTGCCACTATTCCGCAGGGCTGTCGGTGCGGGCAGGTGGCCGGGCCCGGGCGTCGGGTCGGTCAGTCGATGCCGAGGGCGGTGCGCATGGGGCGCAGCTTGGCGCACGTCTCGGCGTACTCCACCTCGGGGTCGGAGTCGGCCACGAGGCCACAGCCCGCGTACAACAGGGCTGTGTCGCCCCGCACCAGCGCGGAACGGATGGCTACGGCGAACTCCCCGTTGCCGTCTCCGTCGGCCCAGCCGACCCCGCCGGCATACCATCCGCGGTCGAAGCCCTCGTTGCGGGTGAGCCACGCCAACGCCTCGGCGCGGGGGTGGCCGCCGAGCGCGGGTGTCGGGTGCAGACGTGCCGCGAGGTCGAGGACGCCTTCCGCTGAACCCTCGACCAGCCGTCCCCGCACCGGCGTCGACAGATGCTGGACATGGGCGAGTTTGAGTACCTGCGGCTCGGCCTCGACCGTGACCCGGGTGCACGATTCGGTGAGCGCTTCGCTGAGCATCCGCACCACGACGTCGTGCTCGTGTCGAAGTTTGGCGCTGCCGGACAACTCGGCCTCAAGTTCCCGGTCCTCGGCAGGGGTGGCGCCACGCGGGGTGGTGCCGGCCAGGCCGAGCGCGTGTACCTCCCGATCCTCGACCCGAACCAGGTACTCGGGTGTCGCGCCGAGGAAGGTCGTGTCGCCGTGGCCGAGGGCGAAGACCGTCGTACCGGCATGGGTCTCCCGCATCCGATGCACCGCTGCCGGGATGTCGAGCTCTCGGTCGGCGGTGACGTCCACCCGCCGGGCGAGTACCACCTTCTCGAAGTCGCCCGCGCGGATCCGGGCAGTGGCGCGGCGGACCAGATCCTTCCACTCCTCGGCGGCGGGGGTCTCGATGGTCGTGCGAGTCCGGGGGGTGGGGGGACGTCCGTTCGTGTGATGAGCGCCGAAACACTGTTCGACCCGAAGCGTGAGTACCGTGGCGAGCAGTTCGGGGTCGTCGCTGCCGTCGACGAGCGCGTTGAGCCGTAGTTCCGCCGGTGTGCCCGCCGTGTCCCGGGCGGTGTGACGCACCTGCATCAACGGCACCCAGAGCAGGGCATCGGGCAGAATACCGTATGTGCCGTCCGTTTCGCCTCCAAAGGCGAAACCGCCGAGGGCGAGCGGCCCCCTCCCCGGCCCGGTCGGACCCGCCCTGATCGTCTCGTGTACCAGCTCCGACCAAGCGGAGCGGACTGCGGCGATCCGGCCGGCACCGGTGCCGCGCAGGTCGTGGGCGCTGCCGAAGGCGAGGACCGTGCTGCCGTCCCATGCCGACTGCCAGTACAGGGAGCGGCCGGTGCGGGTACGGGCTGCGGCCCACGTCGCGAAGGGGTCAGTGAGGGGGTACGGGTGGGCCCAACTGACCAGGGCGTGCCGGCCGGTGACCCGGGCTCGTTCGACGCTGGCGCGGCAGGCGTCCACGAGCATGCTGCGCTCGGCCGGGCTGAGTGTCAGGCCGCCAGGGTTCGGCGCGACGTCCACGGCCATGGCTAGTACACCCCCTCAATGATGGCCTGTCCGCTGTCGCCAGCGTGTACCTGGACGTCGGCGAGCCCGTCCTGCGGATAGCGGGCGGTCGGGGCGACACGGACCAGCGAGTCGCGTTCCAGTGTCCAGGGCACCAGCAGGTCGCGGGAGAGTAGGCTGATGCGCGCCTGGCCCCGCTCGCCGTACCGGACCTGGTGGGTCGGCTGCTCGGGGTCGACGACCCTGACCCTGCTGTAGGGGTGGAAGGGGATGAAGATGCAGGGGTGGCTGTCGTCCGTCTTCCGGGGACGCTGCGGGGCGATGCCCATCATGGTGTTGCCGTAGAGCCCGACGACGGCCGCGTCGGGGAACACCTCTTCCTCGAAGGCGCGCAGAGTTTCCGGGCTCACGCTGGTGCCCGCCCACACGACGCCGCGTACCTTGCGCTGCACTAGGTCGAGAAGCGCCTCGTTGGCGCAGATCGCCTCCAGCACGGGTGGGGTGGCGAAGAGGACGGCGACGGGTTGGGTGCTGAGCACGTCCCGGGCCTGCGCGAGGATGTGCTGGACGTAGCGGCCGGCCTCTTCCCCCCTGCCCTGCTGGATGCACTTCTTGACCCAGCGGGGATCGAAGTCGATGTAGTGGCAGAACGCCGCGCGGAGTTGGGCGAGCAAACCCACGGATCGGCCTACGATGTGCGGCCCGGTGGGGCCGATGTGCAGCCAGTGTCCCTCGCTCCGGCCGGGTATGCCATGCGCGGCGAGAACCTCGCTGACCCAAGCGACGCCGTTGCGGCGGGAACGGGACTCGACGATGCGCTTGGGCGAGCCGGTGGTGCCGCCGCTGTCGAAGACCTGGAAGTCCCAGGGGTCGGCGAGGGTACCGGCCGGCACTAGGTCGTCAACCGTGACGGTGCGCCACTCCTCGCTCACATCGGGGAAGAGGTCGAGGTCGTCCCAGGTACGGACGTCTGTCAGGGGGTCGAAGCCGAGGTCGGCGGCGCGCTTGAGCCAGTATGGGGAGCCGGTCTCGGCGGAGAAGTGCCAGCTCATAGCGGCGGGCACGAGTTCGTCCGGACCGAGGTCCGCGGAGAACGGATCCTTGGGGTACGACAACATGCTGCGTCTCCAGTGGGTGGTCAGGCCGAGGCGAGGGAGCCGGCGGCGCGGGCGGTCGGTGCGAGCCGGCGGCCCACGGCTTCCAGGACGGGGTCGAGCTTCTTCATCAGGTCGGCGAACTGCGTGCCGTTGAGTGCCTGGGCACCGTCGCACCGTGCGGCGCGGGCGTCGGTGTGCACGTCGACAATCAGCCCGTCGGCCCCGACGGCGGCAGCCGCCAGCGACATCGGCCCGACCAGGTGTGGTTTTCCGGTGCTGTGACTGGGGTCGACGATCACCGGCAGGTGGGTGAGCCGCTTGGCCTCGGCCACCGCGCTAAGGTCCAGCGTGAACCGGGTACTGCGTTCGTAGCTGCGGATCCCCCGCTCACACAAAACGACATCGTCGTTGCCCACATGCAGCAGGTACTCGGCGGCGAGCAGCCACTCCTCGACAGTGGCGGACATCCCCCGTTTGAGCAGGACGGGCTTGCCCGCGGCGCCGGCTTCACGGAGCAGCTCGAAGTTCTGCATGTTGCGTGCACCGATCTGGAGCATGTCGCACTCTTCAGCGACGCACTCGACGTCCTTCGGGGTGACGACCTCGGTGACAACGGGAAGTCCGGTGCGCCGACGCTGTTCCGCGAGCAGCGTGAGACCGGCGAGCCCGAGCCCCTGGAAGCTGTACGGGGAAGTACGGGGCTTGAAGGCACCGCCGCGCAGCATGACCGCGCCCTCCCCGCGCACCATGTCCGCGATGCCTGTCATCTGTTCGGCGCTCTCTACCGCACAGGGGCCAGCGATCACGATGAATTCGGTACCGCCGAACACGGCCTGCAGGTTCATGCCCACCCGGACGCGGGTGTCCTGCTCGCGGAAGGCCCGGCTGGTCAGCCGCTGCGGCCCCGGCACCCGTAGGACCCGGGAGACGGTCGGGAGACCTTCGAGCATGGTGGCCAAGCCCGCCGTTCCGGAACTCTCGGATACGAGCAACGAGATGTTCCCAAGCCTTGTCAACTCTGCGTCGAGTCCGTTTTCCGAAAGGGTTTCGATGAGGTCCCTGACACTTTCTTGGGGTGCCAAATGATCAAGGATCACGATCACGTAATAGGCCTTCCATGGGCTTGATGTGAACTTCTCCCCGAACAGGGAATGGTGCGGCCGAGCGTACCACCGAGTGGCGGAAATAAATTCCTCGAAGGAGGTCACGCCACAATGGACATAACGAATCTTTCTATCAAGGCATCCTGGAGGTGACCTATTCGCCTGCATCGACCAACGACGGCAAGCGGGGGCAAGGGCCGCGTTGAGCACGAATCCCAGCGAAATGATTGAGACATCTTGTCCGGCCGCTATTAATTAATGGTCACCTCAATGTTAAGAGGTGGCGAATACTGCTTCCGTCAGGAAAATTCTCAAACTCATCAACCGCATTCATCCCTCGCCGCCCAGTCGAACAATGATCTCCATTAATTGTTGGCTCCTCCTCGGAGACGTGTTACCTTTCCTCTGACTCCGCTGCTCCCGGCGGAGTCTCCGCGCTAGTGGTGGAGTGCCGCGTGAAGCTGATCGATATTAGTCAGGGCTGGTTTGAGGGCATGCCCTCCTACGACGCGCCGTGGTATCCGCAATTCCACGTTCATCGGGCTATGACGCCGGCCACCGACCCTTCCGGAACTGGTCGGACGTTCTCCAACCTGGAGATATTTCCCCACAACGGCACCCATATCGAGTCCGGTTTCCACTTCTTCGAGGACCGCGAGAAGATCGACGAGCTTCCGCTCAGCACATTCGTCGGCCGGGCCGTCGTCGCCGACCTATCCCACAAGCGGGACCTGGACCCGGTGACGGGCGAGGACCTGGAGAAGGCCGTACGCGACGTGTGGCAGGAGGGGGACCGGCTGCTCATCCGTACCGATCACCCCGACCGGTACCTCGGACGCGACGACTACTGGGACAAGCCCCCGTACCTCACTGTCTCAGCGGCCGACTGGATGGCCGACAACGGTGCCACGCTCGTCGGTATGGACTGCATCACCGAGCGGCCCGACGACCGCAGCGGCCAGGTGCACCGGCGGCTCCTGTCCGCCGGCATCCCGATCCTGGAGAACATCCAGAATCTCGGGCAGATCTCCAATCCCGTCGTCCAGCTCATGGCGCTGCCCATCAAGATCGCCGACGTGGAGGCCGCGCCCGCCCGCGCGGTGGTCTTCGACGGCTGGCCGTTCTGACCCGACCGCTGCCGCGACGCGCCCCGGTTCCCGTTCCACCCGGAACCGGCCTGTCCGAGTTGTCCACCGCACCGGCCCGGCTCGGCCCAAAGGAAAGGTGATCTGGCGTGCTGTCATCCGTACCCGTGGTGCGCGCCGGAGAGGAACGCACCTCCCGCGACACCCGCGTCCTGCATGGTGTCACAGGCGAACCGCTGGCGACCATGCACGAGGTCCCGCCCCTGGTTGCCCGGTTGACGGTCAAGGCCATGCGGCAGTCGCCCGAACTCAGCCTCAACGAACGCCTCTCCGTCCTCGCCGAGGCCGGCCGGCTCTTCGCCAAGGCAAACCTCGGTGGACAGACCCCGGAGGAGTACTGCCGCCTCCAGGCGCTCGCCTCCGGCGTGCCCGTCACCGTGGCGCGCGGCGTCCTGCAACGGGTCGCCCGGGACGGCGAGACGCTCGGCGAGGTGGTCCGCCGCCAGACACCAGCCGGAGCCGGCGACACCGCCCGCTGGGTGCGGCGCGGGAGCGTCCTGTCCGTCGTCGCGCCCAGCAACCACCCCGGCACCCATGGTGCCTGGCTCCAGGCGATCGCCATGGGCTACCGCGTCGCCGTACGGCCCGGCGGTCGCGACCCCTTCACGCCGTTGCGTCTCGTCCGCGCCCTGCTCACCGCCGGACTGCGCCCCGACTGGATCAGTCTGCTTCCCGGCGGCCACGCCACCGCAGACGCCCTCACCGAGGCGGGCGACCTGGCCATCGTCTACGGCGGCGAGGACACCGTAGCCCGACTTCGCGGCAACAACCGGGTCCTCGTACGCGGACCGGGACGCAGCAAGATCCTCGTGGACACTGAGCCGGACGAGGCCGTGCTCGACCACCTCGTCGCCGAGATCGCCGGGGACGGCGGGGTGCGTTGCACCAACACGACCGCTGTACTGACCACCGGTGACCACAGGCGGCTGGCCGGACAGCTCGCCGAACGCCTGGCCGCACTTCCCACACACCCGGTCACGGACCCCCGCGCGGTGCTCCCGGTCCGACCCCGACCCGAAGCCGAGGCGCTGCGCGCCGCCGCCGCCGCTGCCGCCGGTCCGGTCCCCGACCTCGTCGCCGTCCACTGCCCCGACGGACCGCTGGCCGACGTCGGGAAGCCGGCCGTCGCCTTGCGCCCCGCCGTGTACGTGCTCGACCGCTGCGACCATCCGGCGCTGACGACGGAACTGCCCTTCCCCTGTGTCTGGGTGGCGCCCTGGCGCGAGGCCGACGGCATGGCTCCGCTGGACGACTCGCTGGCCCTCGGCCTGCTCACCGAAGACGACTCCCTGGTTGAGAAGGTCCTCGCCATGCCCGGGGTACGCACCGTCGTTCACGGTCCCGTCGCCCGCTGGTGGCAGGACCCGAACCTGCCGCACGACGGTTACCTGGGCCAGTTCCTCAACGAGGCACGCGGCTACGCCCGCACGTAAACGATCGGCGCGCTACGAACGACCATGCCCCGGCCGGGCCGCACCGTCCTCGTCCATCCCGTGCCCCACCTCTCCGCCCTCCGCCACGATGCACCGAGGTACCCGACATGCCTGCTGCCTGCCCCGACCTCCCCCTCGTCGTCCTCCCGGCGAACAACCTGGTCCGCGCCACGTCCCGGCCCGCCGAGCCCGTGGAGTCCGCCCTACACACCGCCGTGGCCACCCTAGAGGGCCTGCACACTGAGCTTCTGAACCCCAGCGGGGTACGCCCGGCGCAGCTCCGGGACGCCAGGGAGGCCGCAGTGGCGGCCACCACCGGGCTCGCGACGCTCGCCCAGGTGAAGCCGATGGACGCCACCGCGCTCACCCCGATCGTCCCGAACCACGCGTACTTCGGCGTCCGCACGGCAGACATCGACGATGCCCGTCTGGTGTCCGAGACCACTGTCATCATCGCCCGTACGCTCGCCGACCTGAGGATCGCGCGGCTGTCGCTGAACCAGCAGGCCGCCGAGGTCGCCGCGATGGTCCAGGTGCTACGCGGACTCGCCCCGCCGGACGCGGAACGTGACCCAACTTCCCCCTCCTCGCCTGCCGGACCGGCCCCTGTCACCCCAGGCCAGGACGAACTGACCCGTTGGGTCATCACGCACCACTTCTACTTCGTGCTCAACCTCGCCGCGGCCGACTCCGTGACACGCGCGCTCGCCCTGCACCGCGACGGCGAGTCGGAGGCCACCAGAGCCGCGCTGCGGGAGGCCGTTACGTATGTCCGTGCCTTCACCGCCGCGATGATGCACTCCGGCGACATGTCGGCACCCTGCTACGACGCCGAGGTCCGGCCCACCATGAGCCCGCCGGCCGTCCCCGCGGCGCTCACCGGACGGACACAGCCGGAGCACAAGGCGTTCCGCAAGGCCATGCGCACCCTCGTGCGGACCTGGACCGACTCCTTTGACAAATTGGCCGCCAACGACCCCGAGGTGGCGCTGGCCCGGGACTCGCTGCTGGAGGCTGACCTGCAGGACATCGAGCAGCACATCACTATCACGGCCGCCCTCGTCGGCGACGACAGTTCGATCATTCAGGCAGCCAGCGCGGCCGGCAGCGCCATCGCCATGCTCCGCTCCATGCGCCACACCCGCGCCGAGGAGTACCGGCCGCTTATGCGCTTCGGGGACAATGTCACGTTGCTCGCCGCGAGTTGACCGGGGCCGGGCACGACGGGGTTTCCCCGAGGAACAGATCGGAGAGAGACAGATGGCTCCGCGTATTGCTCTACTGGGCGGTCGACCGAGCGTCCTGAGGTCTGCGGCGGAACTGGGCTGCGGGGTCGTCCTGCTGGCCAGGCCCGGTGGCTACGATCCTGAGGCCGCACGGCGCTGGTGCATCGAGGTGATTGACGTCGACCTAGGCGATCAACCGGCGGTCCTGGCGGCCGGGCGGGGGCTACAGGCGCGGTCACCCGTGGTCCGTTTCTTCTCGCCGACCGAGTTGGGGCTAGTCGCTGCGGCCCGGCTCAACGAGGACTTCGGACTCGGCGGCAACTCGCTGCGCACCGTCACCCTTCTCAAGGACAAGTCCGCGATGCGGAACCACCTTGCCGACCTCGGCCTATCGCCGGTCCGTTTCCGCGTCGTGCACAGCGCACGCGAACTCACCGCGTTCCTGACCGAACTCGGTGGTCCCGGCATCGTCAAACCGCTCGACTTCGGCGGCAGCGCGGACGTCCACAGGGTCGACGGCCCACACCGGGCCGCCGAGATCTGGTCGCGGGTCGAGGCCGCCGGGCGCGAACGGATGCTGGTGGAGGAGTTCCTCACCGGCTACGAGGTGAGCGTGGAGGGCTTCTCGACGGACGGCTTGCACACCGTCGTGGCCATCACTGACAAGCTCCTGGGCACCGGGTTCGTGGAGGTCGGACACTCCGTCCCGGCATCCGTGGATGAGCACGTCCGCGCGGCGATCGCCGAGCTGACAGCGCGGCTGCTCGACGCGGTGGGCCTCGTCGAGGGCCCTTCCCACACCGAGATCATGATCACTGCCGACGGGTTGCGGATCATCGAGTCCCACAACCGGGCCGGTGGCGACAACATCCCCGAACTGGTGCGGCTCGCCTGCGGCGTGGACCTCGTGCGCGCCGCGGTCGCCGTTCCACTCGGTCTCGAACCCTGGGAGAAGGAACTCCCCGCACCACTAGGCGGCGCGGCGATCCGCTTCCTGTCCGCCGAGCCCGGCGTGGTGACCGACATCGCCCTGCCGACCGAGGGGCTAGAGGGCGTCACCCTCGGTGTCAAGGCGAGGCCGGGCATGGTGATCCCGCCAGTGACCTGGTCCGCCGACCGGGTGTGCGGGGACGTCATTGCCGTCGGCCGGGACGCGGTGGAGGCCGTGGCTCGCGCCGAGGCCGCCGTCGCCCGGATCCGGATCCGGACTAGCCCCGTCGCTTGAGACCGCGTCCGAATCCCTGCACGGTGAGGAAACCAATGAATGTTGCCAGTGCCCCGGCGGTCGTCATCGTCGACGCCTACGCCAGTTCGCGCTGTCTGGCACCGCTCTTCCGTGCCCGCGGTTACGACTGCGTGCACGTACAGAGCACGCCTGACATCCCCCAGAACTACCTGCGTGGTTACCGCCCCGAGGACTTCAGCGGACACGTCGTCCACCACGGCGACCTCGCCGAGACGCTGCAAGCCCTGAGCGCGTACCGGACGATCGCGCTAATCCCCGGGGTGGAACGCGCGGTGCTGCTCGCCGACGCGCTCAGCGAGCGGTTGGGCCTGCCGTCAAACGGCACCGCGCTGAGTCCCGCCCGCCGCGACAAGTACCTGATGATCGAGACTGTCAGGGCGGCGGGCGTGCCGGCTGTCGAGCAGCTCCACACCGCCGACTTGGACGAGCTCCTGCTTTGGTACGACAAGACAGGCGGTCGGACGGTGCTGAAGCCGGTCAGCAGCGCGGGCAGCGACGGCGTCTACTTCTGCTCCGGGCCCGAGGAGATTACGGCGGCCTTTCAGTCGCTGCACGGCACCACGAGCGTGCTCGGCCAGCAGAACGAGGCGGTGCTTGCGCAGGAATACCTGGTTGGCCATGAGTACATCGTCAACACCGTCAGCCACGGTGGCACGCACCGCGTCTCCGACATCTGGAAGATGCACACCCTCAGCGCCAACGGGGTCGCCGAACTGGCCGCCGGTGCCGAACTGCTGCCCCGGCGCGGACCGGAACAGGACGCCCTAGTCGCCCACACCTTTCAGATCCTGGACGCCCTCGGCATCGCTTACGGCCCCGCGCACACCGAGCTGAAGCTCACCCCGGACGGCCCGCGGTTGGTCGAGACGGGGGCCCGGGTATGCGGGGCCGACGTCCACGTGCCCGTCACGGCAGCCCTCGGCACGAGCCAGCTCGACCTCACCGTCGAGGCCTGCACCAACCCCGTAGGGTTCCTCTCCGCAGCCGACGAGGACTATTGCGTCGACCGCCACGCCCGCGTGGTCAACATGGTGGCGCCCCGGGGCGGGGTGCTGCGCTCCTATCCCCGGCTGGACGACCTGCGCGCTCTGGACAGCTTCCACGACGTGCTGTTCCGCGTGCACCCGGGCGAACCGGTGCACCCGTCCATCGACGATTGGACCTTCCCACTCCGGGTCTACCTGCTGCACGAGATCGCGGCCACCGTCGCCCGTGATGCCCTGACCACGCGCTATCTGGACGGCGAGGGCTTCTACGAACTGGCCTGACGCCCCCCCAGATACTTATGGGCGGGTGGCGTTCAGGGACGAACTGGCCGAGACGCTAACATGCGCCGCAGTCGGTGGAGCTGGCTGACGAATCTCGTCGGTGCGGCGAACTCACGGAACAGGTCTGCACCGAAGCGGCCGACTCGATGCCCAGCAGGGCGGGTGCCGGATGTCCCTTCTCTCCCCGAGACGGCCGGCCAGCGACGGCCGGTCTTTGGGTCTGCTGCACCGATAGGTGACAGGCTTGCCCTGTGGGCGGGCTGGAAGGATGTCGCTGTGCCCAAGCCCTACCCCGAGAGTTCCGCGATGACGTCATGCGGGTGGCCCGTGACCGTTATCCGGGCGTGACCGTCGAGCAGATCGCGAAGGACTTCGGGGTCCACCCCATGACGTTGTTCAAGTGGCTGCGCCAGGCCGACATCGACGCTGGCGCGAAGCCCGGCACGACCAGCGGCGAGTCAGCCGAGCTGCGCGAGGCCCGCAAGCGGATCAAGCTCCTCGAACAGGAGAACGAGGTCCTGCGGCGGGCCGCGGCCTACCAACGGCAAGGATGGTGACGAGCGGGCCGCGTTGCTGGCGGCGCTCAACGAGTCGATCGGCGAGGAAGACCACGACTTCAAGATCGGCCCGTCGTACCTGATGAAGCCGAACCTCGACAGCGAGGCTGCGCTCGACCGCGTATGGCGCTACGACCTGATGCCGCTACTGGAGGAGCATTACTACGGACGGCTCACCCGGACCCAGATTCGCAACCGATTCGGACTCGCGGCCATCCGCGCCCGCGCCACTCCGGCGGACGGTGGCAACTCACCTACGAACACCGACGAAGCGTCACCATCGGAATGAGCGGGCTGCCAGTCAACGTCGCCGAGCTCGACAAGGCCGGCGCGCTGCGGCAGCTCGATGACGATGCCGCAAGCACGCTGAGCAGCACTGGGCTCGTTGAGGTGCGTCCTGAAGGCGGTGGTTGGTGGCGCCTGCTGCCCACCGGCAAGGTCGGCGCGGTCCGCATCGACGGACTCGACGTCCAGGTGCAACCGAAGGTGGGGATCGCCCGACTGCTCTTCCTGCTCGGCTACGCCATGGACCCGGGGTTCCGGCCGGAAGACGTCACCGCTACCCCCGAACCGGACCTGTGGCCGGCACTGGCCGAGTCATTGATCCGGCAGGCCGAGCGCGCACTCGCCCCAGGCGTCCTACAGGGCTATGTGTCGGTCGACGAGTCGCTGCCGCTGGTCCGCGGCCGGGTCCGTTTGGCTGACCAGTTCGCCCGCCGTCCCGGCATACCGCTGCCGATCGAGGTGCGCTTCGACGAGTACGCCACGGACATCGTCGAGAACCAGATCCTACGCACGGCCTTGCGGCGCATGATGGCGGTTCCCCGGCTGCCGGCCGGGGCGCAGGCTCGCCTCGCCCACTTGGACGGTCGCCTCGACGGCGTACGGGTGCTACCGCACGGAGCGTTCCTACCGACTTGGCGTACGAGTCGGCTGAACGCTCGGTACGCCCCCGCCCTCAGGTTGGCACAGCTGGTGCTCCACTACCAATCCGCAGAGCCTGGCCCTGGTGACGTCTCCATGGCCGCGTTCGTCGTGAACATGGCCAAGACCTTCGAGGACTTCGTCACAACCGCCCTGCGCGAGGCGTTGGCCCCGTATCCCGGGCGCACTGACGGCCAGTACCCGGCGTACCTCGATGTTGACCGGACGATCTCCATCCGACCCGATGTTGTTCATGTCATCAATGGCCGGCCCGTCGCGGTCTTCGACACGAAGTACAAGCTTGAAAGCGCCAACTCGGGTTACCCGAACGCCGACGCGTACCAGATGCTTGCGTACTGCACGGCGCTGAACCTCCCCCTCGGGTGGCTCATCTACGCGCAGGGCACATCTAAGCCCGGCCCGCGTCGGATCCGCAATACCGAGATTGACGTCGTGCACCACCCACTCGACCTGATCGCACCACCCAGAAGGATTCTCGCAGATATCGACATCCTGGCACGCAAGGCCGTGCACCAACACGAGGAAACGCAGCGCCGTTGACGGATCCCGGCTCAGGACCCTAGTGCTCCACCGCCCGCCGACCGCTTCTCGTGCGGTGGACACACGCCCGCAGACGGCGCTTGCCGGCGTACGGAAACTGCTGAACGCCTCCTGGCCAGTACGAAGAGGCCTGCTCGCTGCCGGATGACCAGCGCGTTCCAGCACCGCCGGGCACCGGCGCCGAGGGCTTGCGCCGCCTCTCTCTGCCTACTGTCCTGTAACGGGTTCAGCAGAAGCCACACGGCGGGCTGATCTTGTCGCCGCCCTGTGCTACTCCTGTCCCCGTGACCACGGCCTCCTTCCGCTACCTCCCGCTCGGGCAGATCCACCTCTCCTTCGGGGAGGTCCAACTGACGCCCGGCGTCGCCAACCACCGTCTGATCATCCCGGCCCAGGTCACCGGTACCTGGCTGGATGCCAAGGCCCCGGAGAGCAACGCCCAGGTGCTGTGTGTTGGCACCGTCTGGCTAGAGCGGCCGTTCTTCCGCTGGGTAGGGGGCCTGGAGCCCCAAGTCGTGACCCTCCGCGGCTATCCGGCGGCGGAGGAGTTGGTCGTTTCCCTCACCGATGACCAGCTCATCTCCCTGGAGAGCGCCTGCGGACAGGACGACATCGTCCTGCGACTCAAGCTTCAGGTAACCCTGTTGTCGCCGCCGGGCGACGTGCATCCGGTGGCCCATGATGAGCTGCCGGTCCGCATTCCGCGTGGCCGCTGGCTGGAGCTGCTTGACCAGGCCGGCACGGAGGTGGGCGTACTGCTCCGGGTGCCCAGCCCACTGACCGACTCGGCCCTCACGCCGCCGCCGGCAGCCTCCGACAAGGACGCGGCCTCGCTTAGTCAAGCTGCTGCCCGGCTGCGGCAGGCGCGGGCCGAGCTACGTGACCAGCAGTGGGAGCACTGCGTGGCCACCTGCCGGCGGGTACTAGAGAACATCTCCTTGCTCGTTAGTATCCCGTCCGCCAAACAGGTCTTCTCTGTGCCGGCTGACAGCCGCACCCAGGACCAGCGTTGGGCGGCCGTCTACTGGGACGTCAAGGGAATGACCCATGCCGCTCACCACGACGACAGCACCACGGGAAGCTTCTCCTGGAGCCGGGCCGACGCCGAGGCGATCTTGGCGACGACGGCGGGGTTGCTGAGAAGGTATACGCAGGGCTAGCACTCCAGCCACAGCTGGTGGATTCGGTGTCTTCGCTGGTAGTGGTCCCGTTTGGCGCAGTATTGGTGCCAGCATCACCATCGTGACCATCGATGTATACGGTCGCCTCGACCGCCTCCTGCTGATATCCGCGCAGCGGCGGACGAGCGCAACCGAGACGGACCGCCTCTCGGGGTTCACCTGATTCCCGTAGCCGTCAGCGGCGGAGGTGGAGTTCTCTCAGTAGCTGTCCAAGCAGGCCAAGACCGACGGAGTGGAGCCCTGGCAAGGCCGGGAGGACCGGGCCGTTTCGAGCCGACGCTCGATGCAGAGTTGCGCACCTCGACATGCCCGGCCCTGGCCCAGCAGTACGTAGCAGATGACCCGGCTGCGACGGGTGTGTGCACGGCATGCATGGCCGAATAGACCAACGGCGTCGTCACTCCCTCCGGGTCCATCGTCGTATCGATCGCGGCCTAGGCGGCGATCCGCGCCGGTAGCGGCAGACGCGGAACTCGACCGTTGAGGGCGACGTCGCCGCCGAGCAGCGCGAGGATCGGCGCGACGGCCATGTCTGGGTCGCTGTCGGCCCGGCAGGTGAATACGTCGATGTGGGCGAGCCCGAGCTCGGGCCACGTCGATACGGTGATGTGGGACTCGGCGAGGATCAGGACGCACGTCGCGCCGTGCGGTTGGAACGGCTCGATCAGTTCGGAGCGGGCCGTGTTGCCCAACAGGCGGCACGTCTCCCGCATCGCGGTCATGATCTGCCCCGGGTCGACATCGGCCCTGGCGCAGTTGGTCACGTCGTAGACAGCGTGGATCACGGGTGCTCCGATCAGGCGGCGCGGGGCGCGGGGCGGGCGGCCAGGTGCTCGTTGAGCAGGGCGGCGAGGTAGTCGACGGTGTAGGAGCGGTGCAGCCGCTGCGGGTCGCTGGCCCACCGGGAAACCTCGGCCCACAGGGTGTCGAGGACTTGGTCGCCGTGCTCGGCCAGCAGGACGTCGAGGTTGAGGAACAGCTCGGGCAGGTCGGCGTACGCGCCGTTGGCGACGTAAAGGCTTTTGGACAGCTTGCCGCCGGTGCGGTCGACCACGAGCGGTGTGAACACGGAGACGGGCCAGTCGTGCGGCGGTACGCCGAGGGTGGCCAGGCCGGGCGCGAGGACTTGGCCGTGCCAGGCTCCGCCCCAGTCGGCGCCGTCGGCGGAGACGGAGCAGGCGTCGTACAGCTCCCGTTCGGCCGCGAGGAGGTAGCCCTTCTGGATCGAGCGGACCGGGGTGTTCGCGTCGTACCAGCCGCCGCCGTTGACCGGGACGTGCTCGGTGTAGGGGCCGTGGCCCTCCGGCAAACCGGGGGAACCTCAGGCCGTATACACCCTCCACCAGCCAACCGGCCAGGCTGATCGGGTTCGGCAACGCCGCCGCACACGCCTTGGCATACAGGTCCATGAGTCAGGTACGTCAGGGCTCGGGTGATGCGGTCGACGGCCTTGCGCAACACCGGCACCGCGAGATCCGCTCACCCCTCGGCGACCAGTCGATCACACTCCTCGGCCACCCGGCGGGCGGTCTGTGAGTATTCCCGTCGCCCCCGGTAGGGATGCCGCCGGCGATCCCATCGCAGCGATCCGCCAACACCGTCAGATCGTCACCGGTCATCTCTCCGTCTCAGCGGACCGCTACCCGGTCTCGGGCACGCGCCACCTATCGCGTGGAACATGCCAAATAACCAGGACCTGGACAACGGGATCGGTGCGATCCCCGTTGACCCGGCGCTTCTCCGACCGGGGTCGCCGAAGCCCGACGTGACTGCCTGGCACGGGCCGGGCCGGGCCGAACGGCAGGCCGCGCGCTGCGCCTCAGCACACCGCGCTAGATTGGAACACCGTTCCAACTGAGGAGGCGTTATGGTGTCCCGGTCCTGGCTCTACGTCCCCGGCCACTCGCCCCGGATGCTCAAGAAGGCCGCCGGCGTCGGAGCCGACGCCATCATCGCGGACCTGGAGGACGCGGTGCCGGTAGCGCAGCGGCCGACCGCCCGTTCGGTGGTCGCCGACTGGCTGGACTCCGGCGCCACCGGCGACGCCGACGCCTGGGTCCGGGTCTCGCCGGACGCCCTGGAGGAGGATCTACGGGCGGCGGTCCGCCCCGGCCTCGCCGGCCTGGTGGTGGCGAAGGTGGACGGCCCGTCCCTGCTGAGTCGCCTCGACGCCCTGCTCACCGACCTGGAGAGCGAGCGCGGCCTACCGGTAGGGCACATCGCGGTCTCGCCCCGACTGGAGTCGGCGCGCGGGCTCCGGCAGATCGACGCCGTCGCCGCCGCACCCCGGGTGTTGCTGCTCGGACTCGGCGAGGCGGACCTGACCGCCGACCTGGGCCTGCGTGCCGGTCCGGACGAGCTGGAGTTGCTTCCGGCCCGGTTCGAGGCGGTCGTCGCCTCGGCGGCCGCCGGGCTGGCCGCGCCGGTCGGCCCGGCCACCGTGAACTACCGGGACACCGACAAACTGCGGGCCGGCACCGAGGCCCTGCGCCGGCTCGGCTTTTCCGGACGGACGGCGATCCACCCCGCTCAGGTGCCGGTGATCAACGAAGTCTTCACCCCGACCGCCGAGGAGGTGGCCGAGGCCGAGCGGGTCATCGCCGCGTACGCCGGCGGGGGCGGCGGGGCGGCGGCGGTGGACGGCACCGGAACGATGGTGGACGAGGCGGTCGCCCGTTCGGCCCGGGCGGTGCTGGCTCGCGCGCGTCGGTAGCCGATCCATCTGTTCCGCTCAACGGATCGGTGTTGCGCTCAGCGGTCCGACGGGCTTAGCCTGTGCCCACCGCAAGGAGGTGGCCCCATGGCTTATGACCTGCTCATCGCCAACACGCGGGCGGTGCGCCCGGGCGAGGACGAGCCCGTCCCAACATCCATCGCGGTCCGGTCGGGCCGGATCGCGGCCATCGGGCCGGACCTCTCCCCCGCCGGTGCCGAGGAGGTGGTCGACGCCGGCGGCCGACTGGCCTTCCCCGGCGCGGTCGACGGACACCAGCACTGGGGGATCTACAACCCGCTCGACGTCGACACCGCCAGCGAGTCGCGGGCCTCGGCGCAGGGCGGTGTCACCACCGGGCTGACCTACATGCGCACCGGGCAGTACTACCTGAACCGGGGCGGCAGCTACGCCGAGTTCTTTCCCGAGGTGCTGCGCCTGGCCGAGGGGCGGGCCTACGTCGACTACGCCTTCCACCTCGCCCCCATGCAGGCCGGCCACATCGACGAGATCGGCATGCTGGTCGACGAGTTCGGGGTCAGCTCTTTCAAGATCTTCATGTTCTACGGTTCACACGGCCTGCACGGGCGCTCCACCGACCAGTCGTCGTTCCTGATGACCCCGCCCGGTGAGCGCTACGATCTGGCGCACTTCGAGTTCGTCATGCGCGGCCTTCAACGGGTCCGGGAACAGCGGCCCGAGCTGGCGGACGGCATCAGCCTGTCGCTGCACTGCGAGACCGCCGAAATCATGGCGGCCTACTCGAAACTGGTGGAGGAGGCCGGGGATCTGAAGGGATTGGCCGCCTACAGCGCGTCCCGCCCGGCGCACTCGGAGGGGCTCGCGATCACCATCGCCTCCTACCTGGCCCACGAGACCGGCCTGCCGGCGATCAACCTGCTGCACCTGTCCGGCGAGAAGGCGATGGAGTCCGCGCTGCGGATGGCCGCCGCCTTCCCGCACGTGGACTTCCGCCGCGAGGTCACCATCGGCCACCTGATCGCCACCTACGACACCGCCGCCGGGCTCGGCGGCAAGGTGAACCCTCCGTTACGCGCCGAGTCCGACCGGCAGGCGCTCTGGCGGGCCGTGCTCGCCGGACAGGTCGACTGGGTGGTCTCCGACCACGCCTGCTGCCGGGACGAGGCGAAGTTCGGCGCCGACCGGGACGACGTCTTCGTGGCGAAGTCCGGGTTCGGCGGGGCGGAGTACCTGCTCCCCGCCCTGATCACCGAGGGACGGCGGCAAGGGCTGCCGCTGGGCCGGGTCGCCGAGTTGGTCTGCGCCAATCCGGCGAAGCGCTACGGGTTGTGGCCGCGCAAGGGGGACCTGGCGGTGGGCTTCGACGCGGATGTCGTCCTGGTCGACCCGGACCGCACCTGGACGGTGACGGCGGAGGCCAGTGAGTCCACTCAGGAGTACACCCCGTTCGAGGGGTTCGAGCTGACCGCCCGGGTGGACGACGTATGGCTGCGCGGACATCGCATCCTCCGCGATGGCGCGGTCGTCGGCACCCCGCGCGGTGAATACCTGCGCCGCCCGGTCAGCCGCTAGGCCGTGTTTCGTAGGGCGCGGAGCCATTGGTTGATGGCGGCGATGGTGAGGGTGGCTTCGTAGCGCACGGCGAGTCGTAGCGGATGGCCATGGCGCGGTGTTGTTTGAGCTGGTTGATGCCGCACTCCACGGCGTGACGCAGGCGGTAGGTCTCGGGGTCGAAGGCGGGCGGACGTCCGCCTTTGGAGCCTGTGGCCTTGCGGTGGGCGTCCTGGTCGGTCTGGCTCGGAATGCACACGCGGATGCTCCGGGATCGCAGGTGGGCTCGGTTGGCCGTGGACGTGTTCGCCTTGTCGGCCAGCACGGTGTCGGGGCGGGTCCGTGGCCGGCTGCCACCGGGGCGGGGGACGCGCACCTTGGCCAGCGCGGGGATGAACCGCGGGCTGTCGCCGCGTCGTCCGGCGGTCACCACCACGGCCATCAGTTTGCGGCCCTGTTCGCAGGCCAGATGGGTCTTGGTGGTCCAGCCGCCCCGCGATCGGCCGAGCCCGTGATCGGCCGGTTCGGTCTGCACACCACGAGGTGAGGAGCCGGGCCAAGATACCGTCACGCTGCCAGCGCCGAAATCATCGATACAGGGTCTGCCAGGTCATGTCGCCTCACTGCCGCTACGCTCGGCACGAGGTCTCCGGTGTGAAGTTCTGCTTGGTCGCTGCACCAACTACCGGAGACCTCTTCGATTAGCGACCACCGCCATGCCATAGGCCGCTACGAAACACGGCCTAGCGGCACCGCCGGTACCGGCCCGGGTCAGACCGGACCGGTACCGGATCAGGCGGTGGCGTGCCGGCCGGCGAGGTATCCGAGGCCGAGGGCCGCGAGCAGGCCGTTTCCGGCCAGATACCCGTCCGCCCCGTGCCCGGAGATGCCGACGGCCGCGCCACCGGCCGCGTACAGTCCCGGCACCGGCTGCCCGGCGCGCAACACCCGGGCGTGCCGGTCCACCCGCAGCCCGCCCTGGGTGTGGAAGAGCGCCCCGGTGACCCGGACGGCCGCGTACGGCGGACGCAGCGGCGCGCCCCAGGCGCTCCGACCGAACGCGTCGGACGCGGTTCCGGAGGCGGCCGCGTCGGCGTCGGCCAGGGTGGCCGCCAGTGCGTCGGTCGGAGCGCCCAGCACGGCGGCGAGCGCGTCGACGTCGTCGGCCCAGCGGACCGCACCGGCGGCCAGCACGTCCCGGTAGTCCTTGAACGCCCGGCAGGCGTCGTGGACGCGTTCGTCGTAGACCACCCAGGCCCGGCCGTCCGGACGGGACAGCACCGGTACGGCGTACTCGGAATAGCCGACCGTCTCGTCTCCGAAGCGTCGCCCGGTGGAGTCGACGAGGAAGCCGCCGTGCATGACCGTCGCCCAGGTGAGCAGGATGGCGTCCGGTACGGCCAGCGAGCCGTGCCCCTGGTAGGCGTCGAGGTAGCCGGTGTCCAGGCCGAGCCGTTCGGCCAGCCGCAACGCGTCCCCGCGCGACGCCTCCCCGCCGTGGTAGACGCCGTGGGCGATCTCGGGCAGGTGACGACGGACCAGGTCGGGGTCGGCGGCGAAGCCGTTGGTGGCCAGCACCACCGCCGGGCAGCTCAGCTCCTCCCGGCTGCCGTCGGGTCGTTCCAGCACCGCGCCCCGGACCGCGCCGCCCTCGTCGGTGCGCACGTCGACCAGCGTGGCCGGCACGATCAGGTGCAGGTCGTCCCGGTCCGCGGCGGCGTCGAGCAGGGCGCGGTGCAGGGCCGCACCGGAGCGGTCCGGCACACTGTGGCAGCGCAGCGCCGAGTGCCCCGGGTAGCGGAAGTCGGTGACCAGTTCGAGAGGGACCCCGCAGTCGTCGGCCAGCCAGTCGACCAGCTCGGGGGCGACCGAGGTGAGCGCGGCGGCCACGACCGGGTCGACCCGGTCGTGGGTCTTGGCCCGGATGTCGGCGAGGAACCGACCGGGTGAGTCCTCGACGCCGGCCGCCCGCTGCCAGCGACTGCCGGCGGCCGGGATCATCGAGGTGCTCATCGCGGTGTTGCTGCCCTGCCGGAACGTCTCCCGAGCCTCGGCGAGGACGACGGTGCGGCCGGGTCGGGCGGCGGCCAGCGCGGCAGCCATGCCTGCCGCTCCGGCGCCGGCGACCAGGGTGTCGCAGTCGCTCATGAGCCGGCCGTCCCGGGCGGGCTGTCGGGGTCGAGGCCGTAGAAGCGGGCCGCGTTGCGCCAGAGGATCTTCTCCCGGGCCGTGGTGTCCAGGAAGTCGGCGCTACGGATCCAGTTCGCGGCGCCACCGGGGTGGTCCCAGGCGAACGGATGGTCGGTGCCGATGGTGAGCTGGTCCACCCCGACACGCTCGATCACCAGCTCCAGCGCGCGCTCGTCGTGCACCAGCACGTCGTAGAAGAGGTTGCCGGCGGAGAGGTACTCACTGGGCGGTCGGGCCATCGTGCGCTGCGCCGGGGAGATCATGTGCCAGCGGTGGTCGAACCGGCCCAGCGAGTGGATCGCGATGCCGCCGCCGTGGGTGAAGCACATCCGGAAGTCGGGGTAACGGTCCAGCAGGCCGGAATGAATCACCGTCATCAGCCCGATGCTCGCCTCGACCGGCGCGGCGAACGAGCTCTCGAAGTAGTACCGGCCGAGCCGGTCGCCGGCGCCGAGCTTGTCGAAGAACGCCGGGTGGACGTTGGCGGTCACGCCGGCCTCGGCCATCGCCTCCAGCACCGGCAGGATCTGCGGATCGTCGAGGTTGCGCCCGTTGACCGCCGGGGTGAGCACGAAGTGCCGCAGCCCCAACTCCGTCACGGCGTGGTCGAGCACGGCCAGCGCGGCTTCGCGGTCCTGGAGCGGTAGTTGCGCCAGCCCCCGGTAGGTGCCCGGGGCGGCGGCCTCCAGTTCGGCCAGCTCGGTGTTGAGTTCCCGGCAGAAGGCCGCGCCGCGGGCCGCGTCCAGGTGGTAGTTGAACAGGAACCCGGCCACCTGGACGGCCTCGAAGCCGATCCCCTGCTGCTCGGCGCGGGCGGCGAGCCGGGCCGTCGGGTCGGCCAGGTCCACCTCGGGCGGGGCGAAGGCCAGCACGGTACGTCCCAGCGCGAACGCCCGCCGGCCGTCGGCCTCGGTGACCGGTCGCCAGCCGTACCAGTCCCGTCCTTCCCGCCCGGCGGTGAGCAGCCCTCGGGGCCAGAAGTGGGTGTGGGTGTCGATGGCCGGCACCCCGGAGACGGCGTCTCCGGGGGCCGGGGCGGATGCGGCGGTCATGCCACCTTCACGATCTTCCCGTCCTGGACCAGGATCTCCCCGTCCACCTCCACGGTGGGGGTGAGCAGCAGCAGGTCGACGTGGATCGGGGCCTTGACCGTCCCGCCGACCACACTGTTGCCGAGGGCGAAGTGGACGGTGCCGACCTGCTTCTTGTCCTCGGTGATGTTGCCGAGGAAGCGGGCCGCCGGGTTGGTGCCGATGGAGATCTCACCGAGGTTGTCGCCGTTCTCCACCCCGTCGATCATGCGGCGCAGCTCGCCGGCCTGGTCGCCGCCCTCGATCCGGACCGCGCGCCCCTGGTCGAAGTGGACCCGGATCGGTTCGCGCAGCTTGCCGAGCTGGTGCGCGGAACCGTCGGCGACCAGGACCCCCTGCCCGGTGCCGGTGGCCGGAGCGCTCCACGCCTCGCCGCTGGGGTAGCTGGAGATCTGGCCGGGCTCACGGGCGAAGGACGCGCCCACTCCGCAGGTGACGCCCTCCAGGCTGGCCGTGAGGTCGGAGCCCTGCTGCGAGGTGACCCGGATCCGGGAGCCGGCGGTGATCGCGTCGGCCAGCGGTTTGGTGATCCGGTGGACCTCCTCGTAGTCGGCGATGCCCGCGCCGCCGGTCAGCTCGGCCCGGGTCACCCCGGTCATCACGATCGCCCGGGCGCCCCGGTTGAGTGCCTGCTTGAGTTCGGGGGTGAAGCTCAGCGCGGTCGAGGTCGGCGAGATGATCACGTCCGCGCCGGCCAGTGCGGCGGCGACGATCCGGTTCGCCGGTTCGCCGGCCCGGGCGCGGGCGGGCTGGACCAGCAGGGTGCCCTCGGCGCCGGCGGCGGCGACCGCCGCGAGGAGCGCGTCGACGACCGCGTGGTCGGAGTTGTGGTCGGCGGCGACGGCGACGAGTTCCCCGGGCCGCACGGCCAGGGAGGTGTTCACGATGTTGTCGGCGGCCTTGGCGACCTGGATCGCGGCCCAGTCGGTCATCAGTGGTCCTCTCGCAGCAGGGTGGCGCCGGCCTTGGTGGTCCAGCCGCGCTGGAAGCTGTACGCCTCGACGATCTCCAGTGGCTGGAAGCCGTCGAGGTCCTCGTTGATCACGTCGGTGAAGATCTCCACGCCGCCGGTGCCCTTCCAGGCGTCGATGGTGGTGGCCCGGTCCAGGTCGAGGGCGAAGAGCTGCCGCTGGTCGGGCACCTGCGGGCTGGGCGAGGGGATGTGCCGGTAGGTGTAGACGCGGTGCCCGTGCGAGGGCACCGCGTCGTCGTCGATCTTCTCGGTGAGCTGGATGTCCACGTTGAAGATCCGCCGGCCGAACCGGTCCACGGTCCCCCGCATCCGGCTGCCGGGGCCGATCGGCCCGATCGCCGGGTTGGCCGGTTGGATCTTGGTCTTGTGGATGACGCCCTGCTTCTTGGCGAAGCCCATGAAGTGGCCGAAGACCACCGACCAGTCCTCGCTGACGTAGATGTAGGCGCTGAACCGGCCGGGCTGGCCCTGGTAGGTGCAGTAGAGGCCGAGGATGCCCTCCTGGTACTGCGACCACTGCGGTTCGGTCCAGGCCTGGTCGGGGTGGCTGTCGCTGACCTTGACCATATCGGCGACGTAGGCGTAGGCCAGGGCCTCCGGGTGCAGGTCGAGGCCGTCGGGCAGGTAGGCGCGGGCCTTGTCCGGGTCGACCCGGTAGATCACCTGGATGGCGTCGGCGCTGATGTGGTGCGGGGGGTCGTCGACGAGCGCCGCCCGACCCGACGGGGACAGGGGATTGCCGAACCCTCGAAGCGTGGCCATCACATTCCTTCCACTCAGCGAAACGGCGTTCCACGAAACGTAGGGGGGCCCGTCGAACCGTGTCAAGGGCCGGACGGACGCCGTGACCAGCGAATCCGCCGTCGGGCGCGACGGGACGTCAGCCGGCGCCGCCGACCGCCCGCCGGGCGCCGTCGAGGAAGAGAGCCGCGTTCTCCCGGACCACCATGTCCTTCTCCCGGCTGGTCAGGAACGGCTGATCGGCGACCCAGCGCACCGCGCCGACCTCGGGAATGTCCCCGCCGTACGGGTGGTCGGTGCCGATCACCACCCGGTCCGAGCCGACCCGCTCGACAAGCAGTTGCAGGGCACGCTCGTCGTGCACCAGGCAGTCGTAGTGGAACCGGCGCAGGTACCGGTCCGGAGCCTCGGCCAGCAGGCCACTGTCGCGCCCCTGCAGGTAGCGCAGGTTGAGCCGGCCGATGCCGTACGGCAGCCAGCCACCCCCGTGCGAGCAGCAGATCCGGGCGCCCGGGTGCCGATCCAGCAGGCCCGAGTAGATCAGTGACGCCAACGCCAGCCCGGACTCGAGAGGCACACCCACCGAGTTGTCGAACATGTGCCGGCAGGTGCGCTCACGCCCGGCACGGGTGTACCAGTTGGCGTGGATGACGATCGCCGCCCCGGCGGCGAGCACATGGTCGAGGATGGCGACCACCTTCGGGTCGTCCAGATTGGCGTCCTCGACGTTGGTGCCGATGCTGAACGCATACAGGCCGAGGTCCTTCACTGCGTGGTCGAGCACCCGCAGCGACGCGTCGTGGTCCTGGAGCGGCAGCAGTCCGAGGCCGGTGAAGGTGCCGTCGGAGGCGGCCTGTGCGTCGGCCAGGTCCGCGTTGACGTCTCGGCAGTACGCCTCGGCCTCGGCAGCCGGAAGGTCGTACCCCCAGAGGAAGACCGGGACCATCGCCGCCTCGCGGACGATGCCCTCGGCGGCCCGGCGTTCCCGACGGGCGGCCAGGTCGGTCGAGTACAGGTCGACCGGGGCCGGGGCGTCCCGGTCCCCGGCCACGATCCGAGGGGTGGCGGCGGTGAGGTCGGCGTCCCAGGCGTGCCAGCGCCGGCCGGCCCGGACGGCCGACGCGAACTCCCGGGGCCACCAGTGACTGTGCAGATCCACGGCCTGACCAGGTCGATGCATGACACGCACCCCTCTTGTTCCGGTTGATGAAACGGTGTTTCATAAAGTAGCGCAGCCGACGGGGGCGGGACAGGCCGACCGACACAGGACGTGACACATGGATCTGACATACGGAAGCGACGTGATGGTGGCGCTGCTCCAGCGCCTCGGCATCCGGTACGTGGCAGCCAACCCCGGTGCCTCGTTCCGGGGCCTGCACGACTCCCTCACCACCAGCGGAAGCCCCGAGGTGATCTCGGCGCTGCACGAGGGCGTAGCCGTGGCCGTCGCCCACGGCTACGCCAAGGCCTCCGGCGAGGTGATGGCCGCCGCCGTGCACAACCTGGTCGGCCTCCAGCAGGCCGTGATGGCGACCTTCAACGCGTACGCCGACCACGCGCCGGTGCTCCTGCTCGGCGGCTCCGGCCCGTCCGACCAGGCCCGCCGCCGACCGTGGATCGACTGGGTGCACACCGCGAACCAGCAGGGCCAGGCCGTCCGGGACGTGGTCAAGTGGGACACCGAACCCACGTCCGTCGCCGCCCTGCCCGACCTGATGCTCCGCGCCCACCAGCTCGCCGTGGCCCAACCGCCCGGCCCCACCTACGTGGCCCTCGACGCGCTGATGCAGGAGTCGCCCGCGCCCGCGGTCGACCTCGGCGACTGGGGGCCGGCCCCGCTCGCCCCGCCGACCGCCCCGCTGGATCGCCTCGAGGCCGTCGCCGACCTGCTCGTCGCCGCCGACTCCCCGGTCGTCCTCGCCGACTTCGTCGGCCGGAGCCGGGCCGGCTTCGACGCGCTGCGCCGGCTCGCCGAGACCCTCGCCGTGCCCGTGGTGGACCTCGGTAGCCGGCACAACTTCCCCACCGGGCACTGGGCCGACTGCACCGCCGACCGGGCCGGCCGGCTCGCCGACGCCGACCTCGTCCTGGCGCTGGACTGCCGGGACGTCCGCTGGGCCACGTCCCAGGTGGACAACGACCGGCGCGGTTACCGGATGCTCACCCGGCCCGGCACGAAGCTCGCCGTGATCACCCTCAACGACCTGAAACACAACGGCTTCCTCGACCTGGAACCGCCGATCCGGGCCGACGAGTACCTGGTCGCCGACACCGCCGTCGCCCTGCCCGTCCTCGCCGACCTGGTCGCCGAGCGGGTCGCCCGCCGCGCCGACGCCGTCGCCGCCCGACGCGAGTGGCTGACCGGCCACACCGCCGCGCTGCGCGCCGCGCAGGGTCCGCCGCCCGAGTCGCCGCACGGCGGGATCACCGAGGGCGTCCTCGCGGCCGCCACCTACGACGCGGTACGCGACGGCCCCTGGCAGATCGGCTTCACCATGTTCCGGGGCTGGCCCCGGCGCACCTGGGACCTGGTCGACTACAACTGCCACCTGGGCGGCTCCGGCGCCGGTGGCCTCGGCTTCGGCATCGGCGGTTCGATCGGCGCGGCCCTGCACCACCGCGACGACGACACCGTGGTGGTCGACCTGCAACCCGACGGCGACCTGCTCTACACCCCGCAGGCGCTCTGGACCGCCGCCCACCACCGGCTCCCGCTGCTGGCCGTGGTGGTCAACAACCGCAGCTACGGCGCGGACTGGCTGCACCAACGTCGGGTGGTGCAGACGCGCGGCGGCGACCTGGACCGGGCCCGGCACGGCATGGACCTGACCGGACCGGACGTCGACCACGCCGGGATGGCCCGCGCCCAGGGCGTCGAGGCGTTCACCGTGACCGACCGCGACGCCCTGGCATCCACCCTCACCGAGGCGGTCAAGGGCGTCCGCGAGGGTCGTCCCGTCCTGGTCGACGTGGTCGTCGACCTGCCGGAGGTGTGATCCGATGCCGGTGCACGCCCCGGTCGGCTTCGCCGACGTCCTCGCCGCCGAACCGCCCGTCTACGCTGCCGGCGTCTGGGACGGGCTCAGCGCCACCCTGGCCGCCACAGCCGGTTTCCGCTGCCTCTTCGTCTCCGGTTTCGCCGTGGCCGCCTCGCTCGGCCTGCCCGACGCCGACCTCTACACCCGCGCCGACATGACCCGCGCGGTCGGCGTCGCCGCCCGGGCCGGCGGCCTGCCGGTCATCGCGGACCTGGACACCGGCTGGGGCAACGCGGTCAACGCGTACCACGCCGCCCGGGACTTCGAGCAGGCCGGCGCGGCGGCGCTGATGCTGGAGGACCAGATCTCCCCCAAGCCGGGGCCGCTGAGCGAACAGGCCGGAGTGAGCCTGGTGCCCCGGGCCGAGGCGGCGGCGAAGGTCCGCGCGTGCGTCGACGCCCGGGACCGGGCCGCCGTGGTCGCTCGGACCAACGCCGACACCGTCGACGAGGTGCTGCGGCGCGCCGAGGCGTACGCGGCGGCCGGGGCGGACGTGGTCTTCCCGATGCGCCACGACGAGACGTTCCCGTTCGAGGCGTGGCAGGCCACCCGGGACGCCTGCGGCCGGCCACTGGCCGCCGCGGTCGCCCCCGGCAGTTGGCTGGAACGCGAACTCACCCCCGGCATCGCCCGGGAACTCGGCATCGCCGTGGTCATCTACGGGCTCCAGGGCCTGCTCGCCACCGCCCGCGCGCTCACCGCGGCGTACACCGACCTGCTCGGCCCGGAGCCCGGCGTGGTCGCCGCCCGGGGCGTACCGCTGCGCGAGTTCACCCGGCTCATCGGCTACGACGAGGTCACCCGGCTCCGCGACCGCTACCTGGACGCCGGCGGTGTCCCGCCCCGGCCGGGCGGCCCCGGGGCCGGGCCGGGCGACACGTGAGCGGGTCGAGCGGCACCGTCCTGGCCGCCGCGCACGCGCTGATCGCCCCGCTGACCGAGGCGCAGGTCGAGGCGATCCGCGCCGCCGCCGCACCCGAGCAGGTGGTGGTCGCCCGGGACCCCGCCACCGTGCTGCGGCACGCCCCCGACGCGGCCGTCCTCTTCGGTGACATCCAGCCGGCCGCCCTCGACGCCGCGCCGAACCTGCGCTGGGTGCAGTCGGTCGGCGCCGGCGTGGACCGGATCGCCGCCCACCTCGCCGGCCGGGACGTCCGCCTCGTCTCGGCCAAGGGCGGGATCGTCGGCGCGCACCTGGCCGAGCACGCGTTCGCGCTGCTGCTCGCCCTCACCCGGGGCGTGGCGACGGTGCTGCGCGCGCCCGACTGGACCGACGCGTACCGCATCGCGGTGCGGGCCACCCAGTGGGAGTTCACCGACCGGACCATGCTGGTGGTCGGCCTCGGCGGGGCCGGCCGGGCGGTGGCCCGCCGGGCCCGGGGCTTCGAGTTCGCGCGGATCGTCGCGGTCGAGCCGGAGTCCGTCGAGCCCGGCCCCGACGTGGACCTGCTGGTCACCCCGGACCGACTGGACGAGGTGCTGCCTACCGCCGACGTGGTGGTGCTCACCGTGCCGCTCACCCCGGCCACCCGCCACCTGCTGGACGCCAGCCGGATCGCCACGCTGAAACCCGGCGCGATCCTGGTCAACGTCAGCCGGGGCGAACTGGTCGACGAATCGGCCCTGCGCGCCGCGCTCACCGGCGGACGCCTCGGCGGGGCCGGGCTGGACGTGGTGACCAGGGAGCCCCTCGCCCCCGACGACCCGCTGTGGCGACTGCCCAACGTGGTGGTCACCCCGCACATCGCCGGCGGATCGCCGCGCCGCGCCGAACGGGTGGTCGAGCAGTTCTGCGAGAACCTGCGCCGCTGGCACGCCGGCGAACCCCTGCTCGGCGAGTTCGACCGCGACCGCGGCTACTGAGATCCGGGACCCCCGCCCGACCAGACGTCGCGCCGGCGGTCCGGGGCGGCACGGCGTGCCGCCCCGGGCGGGTTCAGGCGGACAGGACGGCGGCAGCGGGCCGGACGGTGGCGACGGCGTGCGCGAGGGTGGCCAGTGTGGCCCGCTGCACCTGTTCCGCCGGCAGGTCGAAACCGGCTGCGGTGACCGGCAGCGCGGCGGTCAGGTCGGCGACCACCAGCACGTCGAGGTCGCGGGCGCGGGCGTCCTGGGCGGTGGCCTGGACACAGATGTTGGTGGTGACACCGGCGAGGACCACCCGGCCCGCGCCGAGCGTGCGCAGCACCACCTCGAGGTCGGTGCCGTAGAACGCCGACTGGCGGGGCTTGACCACCCGGATCTCGTCGTCGCGTGCGCCGAGGCCGGGATGCAGGTCGGCGGCCGGGCTCCGGAACATCTCGGCGACCGCGGCGCCGTACCCGGCGGTGGTGGCGGCGCCCATCGACACGCCGGGGCGCAGCTCGCGGGTCACCCACACCAGCGGTACGTCGCGGGCGCGGGCCGCATCGGTGAACCGGGCGATCCGATCCACCAGCCCGGCGGCGTCCGGGACGGCCAGCGGACCCGTGACGTACTTGCGTTGGACGTCGATGACGATCAGGGCGTCACCGGGGCCGAGGGGATGCACGGCGCCTCCTTCCGGGTCGTCGGGCGATCCCGGTACCGGCCGAGGTCTGTCTCGGGGTCGAGCACCGCGTCGAGGAGTTGCCGGGTGTACGCCGCCGCCGGCCGCTGGTAGATCGCGTCGACCCGGTCCAGTTCGACGATCTTCCCGCTGGACATCACCGCCACCCGGTCGGAGATGTACGCCACCGCCGCCAGGTCGTGCCCGATGAACAGGTACGTCAGGCCGAGCCGGGCCTGCAGATCGCGCAGCAGGTTGAGGATCTGCGCCTGAATGGAGAGGTCCAGCGCGGCGACCGGCTCGTCCAGCACCATCAGCGCGGGTTCCAGCGCGAGCGCGCGTGCGATGGCGACCCGTTGGGCCTGCCCGCCCGAGAGCTGGTGCGGGAAACGTCCGGCGTAGTCGCCGTCCAGCCCGACCAGGTCGAGCAGTTCGGTGACCCGGCCCCGCCGCTGGGCCTTCGAGCCCCGTTTGTGCACCAGCAGTGGCTCGTCGACGATCTGCCCGATGGTCATCCGGGGGTCCATGGAGGAGTACGGGTCCTGGAAGACCACCTGAAGGTCACGGCGGACGTCACGCATGGCCTTGCCGGAGAGCCGGGCGATGTCGACGCCGCCGATGACCACCCGTCCGGAGGTGGGGGCGAGCAGCCCGGACATGATCATGGCGGTGGTCGACTTGCCGGACCCGGACTCCCCCACCAGGCCGAGAGTGGTGCCCTTCGGAATGGTGAAGGAGACGTCGTCCACCGCCCGCAACACCCGGCCCTTGCGGCCGGAGCCGAGTGGATATTCCTTGACCAGGTTCTCGACCGCCACGAACGGTTGTTCCGCATCGCCGGGCCGGGCGTCGACGAGCGGATCGCCGCCCGCACGCCAGTAGCCGAGGTCGCCGTCGGCGCTCAGCCGGTCGGTCCAGTGGCAGGCCGCGACCTGGCCGGCGCCGCTCAGTTGCAGGACCGGCAGTTCCTCGGCGCAGCGGTCGGTGGCGAACCGGCACCTGGGGTGGAAGGAGCAGCCGGCCGGCAGCCGGACCGCGTTCGGAGGCGCGCCGGGAATGGCGGTCAGCGTGGACCGGAGCCGCCGCAACCGGGGCAGCGACCCGAGCAGCGCGGCGGTGTACGGATGGCCGGGCTGGTGCAGCACCTGCTCCGCGGTGCCGTACTCGACGACCCGGCCGGCGTACATGACGGCGACCCGGTCGGCGACGGCCGCCGCCACGCCGATGTCGTGGGTGATCAGGACGACCCCCATCGACAGGCGGTCCCGCAACTCGATCATGGTCTCCAGCACCGCGCCCCGGACGCTGGTGTCCAGCGCGGTGGTCGGCTCGTCGGCGAGGAAGAGCGGCGGGTCCAGGGCGATCGCCATGGCGATCATGACACGCTGACGCATGCCGCCGGAGAGCTCGTGCGGGTACTGCTTCGCCCGGCGGGCCGGGTCGTCGATTCGGACCACGCTGAGCAGGTCCATGGCCCGCTGCCACGCGTCCTTCGCCGACGCGCCCCGGTGCACCCGTAGGATCTCGGCGATCTGGTCGCCGACGGTGAAGCTGGGGTCCAGCGAACTCATCGGGTCCTGGAAGACCATGCCGTAGTTCTCGGCGCAGAACCGGCGCAGCTGCGCGCCGCGCAGCCCGAGCACGTCACGGCCCTGGAAGCGGACCCGGCCGGCGGTGTGGCCGTTGGCCGGCAGCAGCCCCGCGACGGCATGCAGCGAGACGCTCTTGCCGGAGCCGGACTCGCCGAGCACCACCAGGGTCTCGCCCTGCCGCACCGACCAGTCGGCTCCCCGGACGGCGTGCACCGGCCCGCCGAGGGTGTCGAAGGTGACGTCCAGCCCTTCGACCTCGAGCAGCGGTACGGCGTCAGCGCCGGCCATGCGGATCCCACCTCTCACTCAACCAGTCACCGACGACGTTGACGCTCAACACGACCAGAGTGATGGCCACGCCGGGGACCAGCGGGATCCACCATGCGGTGTCGAGGTAGCCACGGCTGGCGCTCAGCATCCCGCCCCAGGTGGCGGTGGGCGGCGGCACCCCGAGCCCGAGGAAGCTGAGCGAACTCTCGATGACGATGGACCGGGCCACCACGAACGTCCAGACGACGATGAGCGGACCGGCGATGTTGGGCAGTACGTGCCGGGCGAGGATGCCGACGCCCCGACGGCCGATGGCCACCGCCGCCCGGAAGTAGTCGGTGGAGACCACGTTCAGCGTCTTGGCGTGGGCGAGCCGGGTGAACGGCACCCATTCCCAGAGCACCAGCACGATGATCAGCACCGACAGTTTGGCGCCGAAGACGGCGACCACGGCGAGGGCGACGATGAGGAACGGGAATGCGGTGAGGATGTCGACCGTCCGCATGATCACCGACTCCACGATGCCCCGGTAGTAGCCGGCGACGACGCCGAGGACGGTGCCGAGCAGCCCGGCGAAGGTGGCCGCGACGAACCCGACGGTGAAGCTGACCCGGCCGCCGTAGATGGCGCGGCTGAGCAGGTCCCGGCCGAGTTCGTCGGTGCCGAGCAGGTGCGCGCCCTCACCGCCGAACAGCGACGGTGCGGCGAGCCGGTTGAGCAGTACCTGCTCGTTGGGGTCGAACGGCGCGACGGCCGGGGCGAAGATCGCGGCCAGGACGCCGACGATCAGGAAGCCGAGCGCTATCCGGGCACCGAAGTGTCTCGGCAGGAGGCGTCGGCGTCGGGGCGCGGGGACGACCTCGGCGTCGGGTTCGGTCCCGCCGGGCCCAGGGACGGTCAGCACTGTGCTCATCGGGTCACCAACTGCGCCTTGAGTCGGGGGTCGACCACCTGGTAGAGCAGGTCGACGATGAAGTTGATCAGCACGACGAGCACGCCGATGACGAACACGCCCGCCTGGAGCACCGGGTAGTCGCGGGCGGTGACGGACTCGACCATCAACCGGCCCAGGCCGGGCCAGGAGAACACTGACTCGATCACTACCGAACCCGCGATGAACTGGCCGAGTTCCAGCCCGACGAGCGAGAGCATGGGCACGGTGACGTTGCGCAGGATGTGCCGGTAACGGATCCGCCGGGTGCTGTAGCCGAGCGAGTTCGCCGTCCGCACGTACCCCTTGCTGAGTTCCTCCAGGGTGTACGCCTGCACCAGCCGCATCTGCCGGGCGCAGATGAAGGCGGCGAGGGTGACGGCCGGCAGGATCAGGCTCATCGCCCCGTCCCCGCCGAAGCTCGGCAGCCAGCCCAGGCTGACCGCGAAGATCATGATGAGCACGAGGCCGAGCACGAAGTTCGGCACGCTCTGCCCGAGGATGGCAAGGCCGTTGACGGCCCGGCCGAGGAGCCCGTCGCGGTGCACCGCACCGAGCACCCCGGCCGGTACGCCGAGTCCGACCGCGATGAGCATCGCGATGATGGTCAGCAGCGCCGATGCCGGGAACCGGTCCAGCACCAACGCCATCGCGTCGCTGCGGTACTGGTACGAGTCGCCGAAGTCGAGCACCAGCAGGTCGCCGAGGAACCTCACGTACTGGACGAGCACCGGTTCATTCAGCCCGAGGTTGCTGCGGATGGCCGCCAGGGTCTCCGGGTCCGCGTCCGCACCGGCGATGGCCGAAGCCGGGTCGCCGGAGATGCGGACCAGGAAGAACACCAGGCTGGACAGTCCGAGGATGACCAGGACCAGCTGCAGGAGCCGCTGTCGCAGAAGCTTCGCCACGGTCGGACCCCGTTTAGCCCGTCACCTTGGTGATCAGCTCCCAGGCCGGGTTGCCCGCCTGGTCCACCTTGAATCCCCGGATCTTGTCGGAGCTGGCCCAGACGTCCGGCATGGTCATCACCGCCACCGACGGGACATCCTCCTTGTAGATCTTCGACAACTCGCAGAACGCCTGCTGCCGCTCCGGGGTGCCCTCCTCGGCCGAGCGCAACTTGCCGAACCACTCGTCGTACTTCGGGTTGGAGTAGCCGATGTTGTGCTGGGGGTAGCCGCTGACCAGGCGCTCGAGCTGCACGGAGGCATCCACGAATGGTGAACTGCTCATGCCCCAGGCGAAGAAGTCGGCCCGTTCGGTGCGGTTGTAGTACACGTCGAGGTAGTTGGAGAACTCCATGGGGGCGATCTCCACCGACTCGACCGCGTCCAGCTTGTTGACCATCTCGCCGATCGCCTGGGCCAGCAGGGTGTCGTTGAGGATGAAGCCCTGCGAGGTCTGGAACTTCAGTTTGAGCCCGGAGACTCCGGCCTCGGCCATCAGCTTGTTGGCCGCGGCCAGGTCGTACGGGTACCGGGTGACGTCCTTGCAGTAGCCGGACATGAAGCTCGGCGCCAACTGGCCCTGGCCGACCTGGCCCTTGCCGCCCATGACGCCCTGGACCAACGCGTCCAGGTCGAGGGACTGGGCGATCGCGCGCCGGACCCGCACGTCGGTCAGCGGCCCGGAGTCGGTGAACAGGTCCACCACGTAGGTGCGGGGTTCGACCGCGTCGTAGAGCGTGAAGGCTCCGGACTCCAGGGGCTTGATTCCGTCGATCGGGACCTTGGTGATGATGTCGACGTCACCGGCGCGCAGGGCGGCCACCCGGGCCGCGTCCTCCGGGATCGCCTTGAAGGTGATCGAGGCCGGCAGGGCCTTGCCCTGTCCGGAGTTGGGGTTCGGCACCAGCACGAGTTCCTTGCCGGGGACGAACTTCTCCACCATGAACGCGCCGGTGCCGATGGGCTTGACGTTGAACGCCTTCGCGCCCACCCGCGCGTGTTCCTTGGGCGGGACGATCGGCATCGCGCCGAGCAGCCGGGGCAGGATCGCCTCAGGCGCGCTCATGGTGAATCGGATGGTGTTGTCGTCGACCGCTTCGACCTGCTTGATGATGCCGAGCTTGCCGCGGATGCTCGCCTCGTTCTTCGGGTCGAGCATGAACTTGGTGGAGTAGACGACGGCCGCGGCGTCGACCGGCTCGCCGTTGGCGAACTTCAGGTCCTTGCGGAGGACGAACTGCCAGGTCAGATCGTTGACGCGGGTCCACGACTCGGCGACGCCGGGGACCACCTTGGCACCCTCACCGAGGGTGTCGACCCGGGTCAGCAGGGACCAGACCGGGTAGGCGTAGAAGGAACGCGGCGGGGACGTGGCGGAGAATGCGTCAAGGTCGGGGTTGATCGCCCCGACCCCGACCACGATGTTCGCCCCGGCTGCTCCCGGGGAGGAGTCCGCCTCCGCCTTCTTGTCCCCGTTGGACGAACCACAGGCTGTGGCCAGGAGGGCCACCACCCCGACCAGAGCAGAAACCTTCAGGGCTCTGAACCGGCCGAGAACTTCCGTATTCGGACTCATCCCGGCACCCCTCTCCCGTACGATTCGCACTTCGATCCGCTTGGCGGAACAGCGTTTCTACACACTAGGACCGGCTTCTCCGGAGTGTCAACGGCCTGACGTGCCGTTATGGACCCACGCCAGGGTTTACGGTACGTTCAGCGAAACATCGTTCCGCTGAATGGACCGCCTGTGGCGCCTTCTCCACCGCTCGGTACCGGCGCGATCCTGACCGTCACCGCCCTGTCCGCGGTCGGCGCCACCGGCTACGGAACGCTCGCCCCGGCGATGGCGGAACTCGCCGCCGCGTACCAGGTCTCGGAAACCGCCGTCGGGCTCCTCCAGGGCGTGATCGCGGTGCCGGGCATCGTGCTGACCGTGGCACTGGGCGGCCTCTCCGACCGCCTCGGCCGCGGCCGGGTGGCGCTCGCCTGCCTGCTGCTGTTCTCCGTCGCCGGCACCGCCTGCGCGCTGGTCGACTCGTTCGGCACGGCCGTCGCGCTCCGGACGGTCCAGGGAATCGGCTTCGCCGGCCTGCTCACCATCCCCCCGACCGTGATCGGCGAAACCCTGACCGGCGCAGCCCGGCAGCGCGGCCTGGCGGTCAACACCTTCGTGCTGACCACCGCCTCCACGGTCGGACCGATGGCCGGCGGCGCGGTGGCAAGCCTGGGCGACCCGCGGGCCGCGTTCTGGCTCTACGCGCTGGGCGCGCTGCTGGTGCCCGGCACCGTCCGGGTGCTGGGACTCGGCCCCGGGCGACGGGCGACGGGCGACCACCGCTCCGCCAAGCTCCTGGCCGACCTGCGGCAGACCGGAGAGCTGCGCACCGTGATCGGCGCGCTGACCCTGACCACCGTCGTCATCGGCCTGATGACCGCGGCCACCGCGGCGATGCTGCCGCTGGCCCTGGACCGGGTCTTCGAGGTGCCCCTGGCGGCTCGAGGTCTGCTCGTCGGACTCGGCAACGTGGGCAGCCTCGCCGCCTCGGCGGCCCTGGCCCTGCTCGCCGGCCGAACCGCCGACCGGCACGTCGCCCGAATCGGGCTCGGGTTGTGCGCGGCCTCCCTGCTGCTCACCGCCGCCGCCCCGGCGGTGTGGGTGGTGGCGGTCGCCGTGGTCCTCCTCGGCGTCGGGGTGGGCTGCGCGTACAACGCCTCCGTGCACGCGGTCTCCCGGCAGCCGGTCGACGGCCGGGGCATGCTCATCGGCGCGTGGTCGGCGTCGTCGCGGCTCGGCCAGTCCACCGGCCCGGCCGTGGGCGCGGTGCTGGTCGGCACGGTCGGCCCGATGGCCGCGTTCTCAGTCGGTGGCGCCGCCGCCGTCGTCGCGCTTGTCGCCCTCACCGTGGTCGGTCGACGCCGGTGACGCGGGCCCGGCGGCGGGCCGTCAGCCGGTGAGGCCGTAGAGGCGCAGGGCGTTGTCGCGCAGCACCGCCGTGGCCGACTCCGCCCGCAGGCCCAACTCGGCGAACTCCGTCATGGCGCGCTCCGGGTCGATCACCGGGTAGTCGGTGCCGAATAGCACCTTCTCCCGGCCGAAGGTGTTCATGTAGTGCACCAGTGCGGCCGGCCAGTGCTTCGGGGCGTACGCGTCCACCCCGATGTACACGTTGGGGTGCTTGTACGCGACCGCGATCATCTCCTCGGTCCACGGCCACCCGGTGTGGATGCCGACCAGCTTCAGTTCGGGGAACTCGCAGGCGACCGTGTCGAGGGTGATCGGCCGGCCGACGCTGCGCAGCGGCCGGGCGTCGTCGTATCGCAGGCAGTGGCCCACCTGGAGCTGGATCGGTACGCCCAACTCGGCGCACTTGGCGTAGATCGGGTAGTAGCGCCGGTGGTCCGGGGGCAGCCCAAACCAGTGCGGGTACGAGTGCGCGCCGACGAAGCCGTACTCGGTGACCGCCCGTTCCAGGTGCCGCAACTCGGCCATGCCGGCGGTCGGGTCCAACCCGACCAGGCCACTGAATCGGTCCGGATGCGCGGCGACCAGTTCCGCGACCGTTTCGACCTGCAGGGCGTAGCTGTTGACATCACCGGCCGGGCCGAGCTTCGCGGCGATCAGGAACGACCGGGCGATCCCGGCCCGGTCCATCTTGGCCAGATACTCCTCGATCGTCGTCCCGGGCAGCCGGTCCCCGACCCCGATCTTGCGACCGAGGAAGTCCTTCGACCACGCCGGTCGCCCGGCCACGATCTCGGGCGTGTACGGATTGACGACCACGTCGATGGCACCGGTATACACGGTCACGACCTCTCTGAACAGCTTCGTGTCGACGACGTCAGCCGACGTGACGGCGGTCGACGAGACGACGGGGTTTGGCATCGGCCAGGGGGTCGTAGATGTCGTCCACACCGACCACCCGCACCTCGGGAGTGAGGTGGGTCAGGTCGCGGATCCGCGACCGCACGGCCAGGACCAGCGCGTCGGCGTCCCGGCCCGCGACCGGCGCGACCTCGACCACCACGCCGTCGCCGGAGAGCGCGTCACCGGGGAGCCGGTGGTCGAGGACCACCCGGTACTCGGCGACGCCGGCCAGGTCGACCAGGGCGTCGCCGAGCACGGTCAGGTTGACCAGGGTGCCGTTGACCTTGACCAGGTCCCTGGTGCGGACCGGCTGGGAGACGATCCGCTCGGCGCTCCGCCCGCAGGCACACCGCTCGCGGGTCAGCCGGACGATGTCGCCGACGGCGTACCGGAGGAAGGCGGTGCCCCGGGCCCGCAGGTGGGTGATGAGCAGCAGGCCGGGTTCCCCGTCGGGTACCGGCTCCCCGCTGGCCGCGTCGACGGTCTCGAGGTGGATCAGGTCCGGGGTGGGATTGTGCCAACCCGGCCCCTCCCCGCACTCGATCATCGACCAGCCCTCGGTCGAGCCGTATCTGTTGGCGACCCGGGCTGACTCCGCGCCCACCGCGCGCAGCCGGGCACGCAAGTCCTCGATGCCGGCGGCGCTCGTCGCCTCGCCGGTGACGAAGCACCAGCGGACCGCGGGAAGCCGCAGCCCGCGTTCGGCGGCCCGGATCAGCACCCGGCGGACGAACCCGGCCACCCCCCACAGCACTGTCGCACCGTGTGCCACCACCAGGTCGATCGCCTCGTCGAGCCGGCGGTGCACCGGCCAGTCCGGCGAGGGGCGACCGGTGTGCCCCTGGAAGATGGTCGCCCCGAGAGCCGCCGCCGTCCGGTCGGCGCGGATCCGGGCGCCCATCGGAAACGGGGTGAGCGGGAAGAGGTTCGCGATCACCTCGTCGGCGCCGAGACCGAGCAGTCGGGCGCAGCGCCGGGCGTGCAGCAGGTAGGCCCAGTCGTCGCTGGTGGTGACGTAGAGCGGGGCGGGCGCTCCGCTGGTGGTGCCGGTGGTGTAGATGACGTACGCGAGGGTGCGGTCGGCGACCGGCAGGTCGGCCGGGGCGGTCAGCCGGAAGGACTCGGGGTCACCGAGAAAGTCCTGCTTGCCGGTGACCGGAAGCCGGTGCAGGTCCGCGATCCCGCGTACCCGGTCCGGGTCGACGCCGGCGTGCGCGAAGAGTCGACGGTAGTGGGGGTGGTGCCGGGCCAGTAGCTGGACCTGCGCCGCGATCAGCGGGGCACGTAGCCGGTCCACCTCGCCGGGCTCCGCGTAGAGCACCGAGTCGCCCGATGGGTCGAGCACGGATGGCACCGACACCGCTGTTCCCTCCCGTGGGGCGGCGCGGCCCCACCACTGGCGGGCATCACTCCGTGGAGCGTTGCCCGATGATCGCCGACTCCCGGTGGCCCATCAGGGCCGAGAGTCGCCGTACGGCGTCCAGCAGCGCGTCCGCCGCCTCGTCGATCTTCGGTTCGAAGCGGCGCAGGGGGCCGCACACGCTGATCGCCGCGGTCGGCTTGCCCCGGTGGTCGAAGACCGGGGCGGCCACCGAGGCCGCGTCGGCCTGGCGCTCCCCCAACGACCGGGCGTACCCGCGCTTGCGGATGCGGTCCAGGTCGGCGCGCAGTTGCTCAGGCGTGGTGATGGTGGCGTCGGTCAGCCGCTCGAACGGGCCGGTCGCCAGGTAGGCGTCCTGCTCCTCGGGGTCGAGGAAGGCCAGCAGCGCCTTCGACGACGAACCGGCGTGCAGCGGGTACGGATGACCGAGCCGCACCGACATGCGGATGTCGGTGGGCGGGGTCTCCTGGTCGATGTAGATCCGGGTCCAGCCGCTGCGGATGGAGAGCGTGGAGGTCTCCTGGGTGGCGGTGACCAGCTCGTGCAGGATCGGCTGAGCCATGCGACGCACGTCGATGCCTTCGAAGTAGGTCAGGCCCAGCTTGAGTGCCGCGTGGCCGAGCGCGTACCGGCGGGTCTGCGGCTCGATCTGGATGTAGTCCTTTTCCAGCAGGGTCGACAGGATCCGGTGCACGACGGCCTTCGACAGTCCGAGCGCCTTGGATATCTCGGTGACCCCGAGGGTGGACTCCCTCCGTTCGGTGAAGAGGGTGAGCACCTCCATCGCCCGTCCCACGGTGAGAATCGTCTTGCTGGTCTCGCTCACTGACAGTCCTTCCGCTGCGGCGTCAGACCACTCCGGTCCGTGACGCGGCGAACGAGATTGTACGCCGAGGGCGACGTAGTTCCTCACAGCGGAATACCGTTCTCAAAGACCAGAGGGCTGAGCAGGTCATCCACCGAGGCCGCGTCGGGCAGTGCCCGAGCGGCCCGGGCGATCGCGGTCACCCGCTCCGGTGGCAACACCCGGCCGGCGTTGTCGCGGAACTTGCCGGCGACCTCGTCGTCGGTGAGCGGGCGGTGCGAGCCGCCCCGGTTGGCGAGCACCGCCTCCTCGAGGAGCCGGCCGTCGGTGGTGCGCACGCGCAGCACGGCCGGGAACTGGTGCGGGAAGATCTCGTCGCAGCGCGGGTCGGCGACCACGGTGATCCGGCTCATCAGATGCCGCCGGACCGGGTCGCGGGCCAGGTCGTCGGTGAAGTCGTCCAGACCCAGACCGAGACCGCCGCCACCGAGCAGCGCGGCCGCGACGGTGTACGGGCCGGAGAACTGCGCCTGGTAACCGGTTTCCGGGGACTGCTTGACGTCGAGGGGCTCGCCGATGGTACGGACGGTGGCGGTCGGCACCGCCAACTCGACGCTGGCGACGTCGGCCGGGCGCAGGCCGGCGCCGCGCAGCGCCAGCGCCGCGTCGATGCCGGCGTGCGTGAAGTGGTTCGCCGGGTACGGCTTGAAGAAGATCCCCGGCACCTCCCAGCGCTGGCCGAGCCCGTCGGTGACCGCTCCGGCGTCGAACTCGCCGCCGAGGAACGCCTGGAAGAAGCCGAAGCGCCCCTCCAACAGAGTCGGCGGTCCGGTGATCCCCCGTTGGGCCAGCTGCGCGGCGTACACCCCGGCGTGCGCGGCCCAGCCGCAGTGCATCCGCTTGACGGTGCCGCCGGTGCGGTTGCTCTCGATGATCCCGGACGCCATGCTGGCCGCGATGCCCATGGCGTGCAGCACGCCGTCGGCGGAGAGACCGAGCAGTTTCGCGGCGGCGGCGGCGGAGCCCACCGCCCCGCACATCGAGGTGGCGTGCTGTCCCCGGTCGAAGTACCGGTTCGCCCCGGTCTCGGCGTCGTACCCGGCCATCCCCACCCGTACGCAGATCTCCAACCCGACCGCGATCGCGGCGACCACCTCCGCGCCGGTGGCCCGGGTCCGCTCGGCGACGGCCAGGGCCGCCGGGACCACGCTGGCGCTGGGGTGCAGCACCGACGGCAGGTGGGTGTCGTCGTAGTCGAGCGAGTGGGCGAGCACACCGTGGGCGAACGCCGCCTCGCTGGCCGGCACCCGCTGGCGCAGCCCGACCACCCGGGCGTCCGGCCGGCCGCCCCGCTCGGCGACCAGCTCGAGCACGGCCACGCTGGTGGGCAGGGTGGTGGCGGCGACCGCGATACCCAGCACGTCCAGCACTCGTTGGGCGACGCTGCGCACCACCGGCGGGGGCAGGGCAACGCCTGCCGGCCCGTATTCAGCGGCGAACGCGGCGAGCTGACCGCCGAGGGTGGCCGCCGGCGGCGTGCCGGTCATCCGGACACGACCAGGGCAAGCGGGCGGACCGGGCTGCCGGTCGCGCCGACGATGTTCAGGTGCGCGAGGACGAGGGTGAACTCCCGCACCCCGGACTCGGCCAGTTCCTCCAGGGCCATCGCCTCGATGAGGTTGATCCCGTGCTCGGCGAGCAGCACCCGGTGCGCGGGCAGCAGGGCGTGCCCGGACCCGGCGGCCAGGCGTTCGAAGGCGATGGTGTCCGCACCGGCCACCCGGACGTCCCGGGCGGCGATCCACCGGGCCCCGGCCTCGCCGACGCCGGGCACCCCGGTCGCGTGTCCGAGGTAGGCCTCGCGGTCGTCATAGCGGCGCCCCCAGCCGCTGCGGATCAGGACCACGTCGCCCGGTCCGACCGGGGTGCCCTGCCGGGCGACGGTGACGTCCAGGTCGGCGGGCGTGATCTCGTATGCCGGGTCGAGGGCGGGCACCCCGAGCGCGGCCGGCACGTCGAGCAGCACCCCTCGTCCCACCAGTGGGGGCAGTTCGTCGATCGCCCCGGTGCTGAAGCCGCCGCCGGTCTGCGCCCGCATCGCGTCGGAGCCGCCGTGCAGCCGGCCGTCGACGGAGACGTGCGCGAGGGCGTCGATGTGCGTGCCGACGTGGGTGCCCAACGAGATCAGGTCGTTGGCGGCGGACATCCCGTCGGCCCGGTAACTGTCGCCGTGGCGGCGGGGCAGGGTGTGCCAGAACGGCGGGTGGTTCGGCGACTGGGGCATGCCGATGCGCAGCGGCCGGCCCAGGTCGAAGACCCGGACCCCCGCCTCGACGGCGGCGAGCAAAACGTCGCCCCTCCGCTCGCTCGGGATGGTCTCCACGGTCATCGCAGCACTCCCCGGTCTCGCAGCTCGGCGAGTCGTTCCGCGCCGATACCCAGTTCGTCGCCGAGCACCTCGTCGGTGTCGGCTCCCAAGCCCCGCCCGGTGAAGCGGATCTCTCCGGGGGTGTCGCTCATCCGGAACAGCACGTTCTGCATCCGGATGTGGCCCAGGTCCGGATCGGGCACCTGGGTAATCATGTCCAGCGCCCTGACCTGCGGGTCAGCGAGGAGTTCGTCCGGCGCGTACACCGGCGCGACGGCGGCCCCGGCGGCGGTGAACGAGTCGATCACCTCGACCCGGGTCCGCACGCCGATCCAGTCGGCCACGTACCCGTCGAGCAGGTCGGCGTGCCGCGCCCGGCCAGCGCCGGTGGCGAACCACTCCTCGCCGATCACCTCGGCGTGCCCGACCAGGGTCAGCACCCGTTCGGCGATGGAGGTCGCCGAGGTCGAGATGGCCACCCAGTGCCCGTCGGAGGTTCGGTACGTGTTGCGCGGGGCGTTGTTCAGCGACCGGTTGCCGGTCCGTTGCTGGACCACGCCGAGCTGGTCGACGTAGATGACGCTCGGACCGACCGCCGTCATGATCGGTTCCAGGATGTCGAGGTCGATCTCCTGGCCGGTGCCGTCGCCGGTGGCCCGCGCGTAGAGGGCGGTCAGCACCGCCGCCGCGCCGGCGATCCCGGCGATGGAGTCGGCCAGTCCGAAGGCGGGCAGCATCGGCGGTCCGTCCGGCGCCCCGGTCAGGTGGGCGAAGCCGCTCATCGACTCGGCGAGGGTGCCGAAGCCGGGCCGGGCGGCGTACGGGCCGGTCTGCCCGAAACCGGTGACCCGCAGCAGCACCAGCGCCGGATTGAGCGCCCGCAGGTCCGCCCAGCCCAGGCCCCAGCGCTCCAGTGTGCCGGGGCGGAAGTTCTCCACCACCACGTCGGCGGTGCGGACCAGTTCCCGGAAGATCTCCTGACCCTCCGGGTCGCCCAGGTAGAGCCCGACGGTCCGCTTGTTCCGGCCGATCATCTTCCACCAGAGGCCGATGCCGTCCTTGCTGAGGCCGTGGCCCCGCATGCCGTCTCCGTGCCGCGGGTGTTCGACCTTGATCACGTCGGCGCCGAAGTCGCCGAGGATCTGGCAGGTCAACGGACCCGCCAGGATCGTCGACACGTCGAGCACCCGGACACCGTCCAGCGCCCGCCGGCTCCGCGACTCCTGACCACCCACCCGGCCCACTCCCGTCGTTCGGTCGTTCCGTTGGCAGGAACGTCGTTCCTCAAACCGTACCGAGTGCCGGACCCGCTGGTCAAGGAGAGGAAATGGCGGTCCGCCGACCCTGGGATTCACTCTCACGCACTGTTACCGTGCCGCTCAACGGAATGGTGTTCCACCAAGCGGGCCGACATGGACCGATCGACGGCTGGCCCGTCGGGGCGGGAGGACGATGAGATCGCAGATCGTGCCGGTACGAGTGGGTCGAGCCCCCGGCATCCGACGCGCCGACCTGCTCTGGGGGCAGCACCCCGGGGACACGGTGGACAGTCCGCACATCATCTGGGTGGTCCGGGACGAGCGGGGCGACGTGACGGTCCTGGACACCGGCTCGCCGGACGCGGAGTGGGTGACCCGGCACCACCGGCCGTTCGAGCGCACGGCCGAGGAGGAACCGGCCGCCGCGCTCGCCGCCGCCGGCGTGGACCCGGCCGCGGTCCGGACGGTCGTGCTCAGCCACCTGCACTACGACCACTGCGGCAACAACCACCTGTTCCCGAACGCCGAGTTCGTGGTACAGCGCAGCGAGGTCGCGTACGCCGTCGCGCCGTACCCGGTGCATCAGGCCGCCTACGAGGCCCCGGCGCTCGGCTTCACCCCCCGCTGGCTGGCCACCATGGACCGGACGCGGCTGATCGAGGGCGACGTCACGCTCCGTCCCGGTCTACGGTTGCTGCACATCCCGGGGCACACCCCCGGCATGACCGCCATGGTGGTGGACACCGCCGCCGGCCGGTACGCCCTCGCCGGGGACCACTGCGCCCAGTTCGAGAACTGGCGGGGTGCCGGGCCCTACCGGGTGGTCCCGTCCCGGACCCACGTGAACCTGGCGGACTACTACCGGTCCTTCGACCGGTTGGCCGAACACGCCGACGTGGTGCTCCCCGGCCATGACATGAGGGTGTTCGACCAGGCCAGCTACCCGGCGGCCGACCGTGGCTAGGCTCCGACTCGGGGTCCGGCTGCCCGAGGGCGGGCCGGACGTGCGCCGTACCGTCGCCCACGCCGTCGCCGCCGAGGCGATGGGGTACGACTCGGTCTGGCTTGGCGAGCACCACGGCTACCCCACCTACTGGCCCTCTCCGCACCTGGTGCTGGCAGCGGTCGCGGCCCGGACCGACCGGGTCCGGCTGGGCACGAACATCTTGATCCTGCCGCTGGTCGACCCGGTGCGGCTGGCCGGGGAATTCGCACTGCTCAGCAACCTCAGCGAGGGCCGGGCCGTGCTCGGCGCGGGGATCGGCTGGGACGAGCCGGAGTTCGCCGCGCTGGGCGCCGACGTCCGCCGGCGGGGTGCCGTCACCGACCGTCACCTGGCCCTGATGGACCGGCTCTGGCAGCAGGAGTCGATCTCGTACCGGGACGACGCCCGGACCCTGGTCGACTTCACCCTCTCCCCCCGTCCCGCCTGGCCGGTCCCGGTCTGGGTCGGCGGTCGGTCGGTCGCCGCGATGCGCAGGGCGGCCCGACACGCAGATGCCTGGTTCCCGGACGCGGCGCTCACCGTGGACGAGGTCGTCAAGGGCTTCGCGACCGTGGACCAGCACCGGGCCGCTTCGGGCCGGCCACCGGCCGCCCTGCGACCCCTGGTCCGGCACGTGGTGCTGGGCGAGACGGACGCGCAGGCCCGGCGGGACGCCGAGGAGTACCTGCGCGTCTCGCACGAGCTGCACCTGCTGCGGGGCAATCCCATGGTGGCCCAGGCCAGCGTCGGTGACTTCGCCAGCCGGCTGGCGGATCGGTACGTGGTCGGTGACCTCGCCACCTGCGTCGACTGGGTACGGCGACTGAAGACCGAGGTCGGGGTGACCGATCTGGTGGTCAAGTTCGCCGGTCGGATCAGCGGCGACGACGCGCTGGTACAGATGGCCGACTTTGCCACCGCCGTCCGGGCGATGTCTTGACAGCGATCCCGACCACTCCCTAGCTTCATCAAGCATAGAAACAGTGTTCCACTAAACGGAACATGACAGTCGGGGGCCCATCCGGAACGGTCGTGGAGGTAGTCGGATGATCAGAAAGCGGTTGTTCCTCGCCGGTGTGCTCGCCGTGTCGCTCTCCGCCACCGGGTGTGGCGACGACGGCGCGGGCGGCGGCGCCGACGCGGACGGAGTCAGCAAGGTCCGCTACGTCTACTGCGCCGAGACGCTCGCCGCCAGCGGCGCGCCGTTCTGGATCGGCGAGAAGCTCGGCTACTTCGCCGAGGAGAAGATCTCCCTCGAGATGCTGCCCGTCTCCGGCGGCACCGGCGCCTGCCTGCAACTGCTCGCCGCCGGTCAGGCCGACATCTCCGCGCCCAGCCCGGACGTGTTGGTGCAGGCCGCCGCCGACGGTCGCAACCTCGACCTGCGGTACTTCTACGAGGTCGCACCGAAGTTCCTCTTCGACGCGACGGTCCTGCCGGACAGCCCGGTCCGGTCCTTCGCCGACCTGAAGGACGCCACCATCGGCCTGGCCTCCCTGGGCGGCAGTTTCGAACTCTTCGCCAAGGCCGGCCTGCGCGCCGCCGGTGTCGACCCGGCCTCGGTCGACTTCGTCGCCGTCGGCACCGAGGCGGCGGCGGCCGAGTCGCTCAAGAAGGGCGACATCGACGCGTTGGTCATCAACGACGTGCGATACGCCGCGCTGGAGGCCGCCGGATACCAGTTCCGCTACCTCGACAAGCCCGGCGTGACCGCGAACCTCTTCGGAGCCGGGCTGCTCGCCCGCAATGCCTGGCTGACCGAGAACCCCGAGGCGGCGGCGGGATACGCCCGCGCGTACACCAAATCCGTGCTGTTCGCCAAGGCGAACCCGGAGGCGGCCATCCGCATCCACTGGGAGCAGTACCCGCAGTTCGCCCCGACCGGCGACCGGGCCAAGGCCATGCAGGCCGCACTGCCGGTGCTCAAACGCCGGATCGACGTGATCGAGGACGACGGCTCGGCGGAGAAGCCGTACGGCCAGTTCACCACGGAATCGTGGCAGGCATACGTCCAGTTCCTCGGTGTCCAGGAGAAGGTCAAGGACGTCTCGGCCTTCTACACCAACGACGTGGCCGCCAAGATCGGCTCGATCGACGCGGCGGCGGTACGGGACAAGGCGACGTCGTGGCCGACCTCGTGACCCGGACACCGGTGGTGTCGGCCCGGGGCCTGTCCAAGGTGTACAGCACCCGGACCGGCACCCCTGTCGTCGCCCTCGCGGACGTGTCGTTCGACGTCGCCGAGGGCGAGTTCGTTTCCATCCTCGGCCCGTCCGGCTGCGGCAAGTCGACCCTGCTGCGCATCGTCGCCGGCCTGACCGGCGAGACCGAGGGCACGGTGGACGTCAACGCCGCCGGAGCCGGACCGGGGACCGACGTCGGCCTGATGTTCCAGCAGGCGGTCCTGCTGCCGTGGCGGACGGTCGAACAGAACGTCGCCCTGCCCGGGATCGTGGCCGGACGCCGGTTCCGGGACGTACGGCCCCGGGCCCGATCCCTGATCGAGATGGTCGGGCTGGACGGATTCGCCGAGAAGTACCCCGGCGAACTCTCCGGCGGCATGCAGCAACGTGCCGCACTGGCCCGCTCGCTGTTGCAGGATCCCCGGCTGCTGCTGCTCGACGAACCGTTCGGAGCGCTGGACGCGATGACCCGCGACCAGATGAACCTCGAGGTGGAGCGGGTCCGGCAGCAGACCGGCAAGACCATCCTGCTGGTCACGCACAGCATCGCCGAGGCGGTGTTCCTCTCCGACCGGATCATCGTGATGACCGGACGCCCCGGCACGATCCGCGAGATCGTCGACGTCACCCTGGCCAGGCCGCGCGAACTCGAGGTCACCGGCTCGGCGGACTTCGGCGCGTACACCAACCAGATCCGTAAGCTCCTCGACCGACCGGAGTGACGCATGGCAGTGTCGGAGAAAGTCCTGTCGGCCCGGAAAACCCTCGGCGGCGGGGAGCCGGCCGAGCGCCGCATCACCGCGCGACTCTGGTTTCCGGCCTCCCTCCTGCTCATCATCGTCGGCTGGGAGGTCGCGGTCCGGGTCACCCAGGTCAACTCGGTGCTGGTCCCCACCCCGGTCAGTGTCGTGCAGGCGCTCTGGCGAGGACTCGCGCAAACCGGTCCGGCCAGCTTCTACCCGCACTTCTGGCGCACGCTCCAAGAGGTGCTGCTCGGGTTCGGCGGCGGCGTGGTCATCGGTCTCCTGCTGGGCGGCCTGGTTGCCATCTCCCCCACCGCGCAGGCGATCATCCGCCCGTACATCGTCATGATCGAAGCCGTACCGAAGATCGCGATCGCTCCGCTGATGGTGGTCTGGCTGGGATTCGGCATCGAGTCGAAGGTCGCGCTGGCAGTCCTCGTCACGTTCTTTCCGATCTTCGTCAACACCGTGTCGGGAATGCGTTCGGTGCCGGCCGAGCGGCTCGAACTCATGCGCTCGCTCCGCGCCGGCCGGGCGCTCACCATCCGTCTGGTGATCGTGCCCAGCGCCCTGCCGTTCATCTTCGCCGGCCTGGAGATCGCCGCGGTCTACGCGGTCATCGCCGCGATCGTCAGCGAGTTCGTCAGCGGCCAGATGGGGCTGGGCGTGCTGATCCTCCAGGCCAACTTCCGGCTCGACATCGCCACCGTCTTCGCGATCCTCATCCTGCTCGGGCTGATGGGCATCGGCATGACGAAGCTGATCGAGCTGGCCCGCAAACGGATCGTCTTCTGGGACCGGAACTGAGGGAGCAGCACGATGGAGATCGAGAAGAAGATCGCGGAACTGGGCCTGGAACTGCCCGTGCTGCCGGAGAAGCCGGGCACTCGCCGGGTCCGCGCGGTCCGCACCGGCAACCTCGTCCACCTCGCCGGCCACGGTCCGTTCCACGAGGGGGGCTACCCCTTCAAGGGGCCCGTCGGCGTGACCATCGGCGTCGCCGAGGCCCGTGCGGCGACCCGCTACAACGCGCTCGCCCTGCTCTCCTCGCTGCGTCAGGAGATCGGTGACCTGGACGACGTGGTCCGGATCGTCAAGATCAACGCATACGTCTACGGCGAGCCCGGCTTCAACAAGCCGTCGGTGGTCGCCGAGGGCTGCTCGGACCTGCTCATCGACCTGTACGGCGAGCGCGGACGGCACGCCCGCTCGGCGGTCACCGTCGCCGCGCTGACGCTGGACATCTGCTGCGAGACGGAGATGATTGTCGAGGTGCGCCCGCTGCAGTCCTGACCACGCGGCGCGCGATGACCGTGCGGCGGCCAGCCGCCCGCGACCTCCTCGCACCTGGAGCGGATGGACGAACCGGCGGCACCTGCTCAGCATCGGGCCGGATCGCCCGATGCTGAGCAGCATGACACAAGGCGACGCAGGTCATGAGGTGCCGACAGCGACGTGTGGTCGCGCGGACCGCTGCCTCAATCCCGCGAGCAGGAGGCGTTCCTGCGAGATCGCGGACCTCGATGCACGGGCACTGTTCGTGCGCTCAACGTTGGTCAGCGTCGACAACAGCCGCAGCATGTTCAATGCGCCTAATACCCACGGCAGCCGGGCCTGGATCGCCCTGTCCACCCGCGCCGTCGACGCGTTGCAGCGGCAACGCCGCCGCCAATGCCGGCAACAGGTGCCCACCCGCCATCACGACAATCTCGACCTCGTGTTCGCCAGACCCACGGGCAACCCCTACGGCCGCAGTACGTGCTCGACCACCTGCGGCGCCTCACCGCCGACGCCGGGCTTCCGGCGATTCGGGTGCACGACCTGCGACACATCGCCGCCACGATCACGATCAACCGAGGGGTGCCGATCGCCGTGGTGTCCAAGACGCTGCGCCACAGCAACGTGGCCACCACCATCGATACCTACGGCCACCTCACCCGCGACGCCGCCGTCACGCATGCTGTCCCCACGATCAGACCGTGTGGTTGACGGCATGCCCGCCACCACTGCGCACACCGTTCCGGCTAACGCCGCAGCCGCCCGACAGTCACGACCAAGACTCACATCCCGCAGATCGACCTGGCGCTATGCATTGTGAACCCGCCGGAAGGCCGCCAACCGGACGCAACGCATAGATCAGATCAAGTTACTGCGGACCGCCCTCTCAGGAGCATCCCCTCGAACAACGACCGCTGGGCATCCGAAAGCAACATGCCTGAAGGACGTCTCGTAACTCGATGCTTGGTCCATGGTGGATCATGTTCGGGTGCAGGTGATCTCGGCGGCCCGCCCGGAGTGGATCATCCCGTTCACCGGGCTGCAGCCCGCCCAGTTCCGCAGGCTGGTCAGGTTGGTCGCCGAGCGTGGTGGTGACGCGATCGCTGACGGTCGGCCGGGCCGGCAGTGGTCGCTCGACCTCGCCGACCGGGTGTTGCTGGTGGCCGCGTACTGGCGCACGAACCTGACGATGCGGCAGATCGGACCGCTCTTCGGGGTGTCGCACTCCGCCGCGCACCGGGTCATCGACACCCTCGGCCCCCTGCTCGCCCTCACCCCCGGACGCCGACCGCGCATCGACCAGATCACCATCGTCGATCTTTCCGGGAGATCCGCAGGCACTCCCCGTCGACGACGCGCCGCTGTTCGGAAGCTGCCGCCTGGCGGCGGCCGCTTCCGCGGCTCTCGGTTCAGTCGCCTTCGCCGCAAGCCTGCGCTCCGACGTACCTGCCCGGTCTTCCCACAGCACGGTGTAGGTGACACGTGCGGCACTCCATTACGGGTGGGGTACGGCACGTTCGTGACCGACCGGAGCCATTACTCAGAGGGAATGAGACTGCTTCAGGGAGGACTCAACTGCTGCCACGGTGAGCGGCGATTGCGCGGTCCTCGTCATGTCGTGAGCGTGCCGGCGGCTTGGATGGGGAAGGCGCGCAGCGGTGATTCGTTCTCGGGTGGCAGCGCAGATAGCCTGCGAAGATGGATGCGCGGGACTACGCAGACGAGCTCGGGTCGATCCTCGCCACGCGCACGGCGGAGGTGGCGAGCCGGCTGGCTCGGTTCCGCTTGGCGGCGGAGGAAGCCGGAGGCGACGTCGAAGGCATCTTTATCGATGTGTTCGTCGACCAGGATGGCGAGGGGCCTTTCGACGTGTGGGTGCGTTTCTGCGGTGACGCCGCGTTCGCTTTGCATCAGCGGTTCGACGAGGAGCGCCACCTTTTCGGGGTCGATTGGGGCGAGGAGGGCTGGGAGCCCGATGTGCCCGGGCGTCCGCGCGGTTGGACGCGCGACGACCTCGAACGGGCCGTGCTTGAGGTGGTCACGGAGTGGATCTCGCCGGTCATCCCGCAGGGGCCGCCCGATAAATTCTGGCGGATCAGCACCCCGGACGGCGTGACCGCGTGAGCATCCCGACCACGGGGCGACTCTCATTCCGCACGGTCTTCGGCGGACCGGGGATTCCCGGTGAGGTGATCACCGAGCTCAAACGCCTCCAGACGGAGCTTCACGGTCTGGAGTGGGGTTACGACTACGACCTATTCGTGACGGTGGGCGGCGACCTCACCGTCGTGTCCGAGCCCACGGGACTGCAACGTCCCCGCCTGCGCCTCGCCACACGGACCGTGAGCGGTGAACTCCGGTACAACAGTGAGGACGTGTTGCGGGCCGGGCAGCCCGCAGCCCTGTTGCGCAGCGGGCTGCTCGACGCGCTTGAGAAACTCGTGACACGGGTCGCCGCCCGTGACGTCGAGTTCGATGTGGACACCGAGCGGGCGCGTCTCGCTTCGCTGCGTGATGGAGGATCCGCGTGACGCGTCCCGAGAGCTCGTGACCCACGACGGCCTGCCGGCCGCGTCGGGCGGTGCGCATGGAATGCGGGTCCGGAGAGCTGCAGCGACCGTCCTCGTCGTGCTGGTGGGTGGGCTGCGGCGGCGCGCGGCCCGTCGTTGACCAGATCCCCGCTCCCGCGATCGCGGGACATCCTCCGAGGGGATGCCTGAACGCGTGGCAGGCCGGGTCCCGTCGTGTCTCGGTGCCGGTCTTGGGACGCCGGGGTGACGCCGACCTGCGGGAGAACGCCTGGCAGTCAGCTACCGGCGTGGGCCGGTCGAATGACGGTGAAGACGGCTCCCGCCGGGTCGGCGAGCGCGCAGACCCGACCGGTCACCACGTCGCGCGGCGGCACCAGCAGTCCGCCACCGCCCCGCTGGGCCCGCTCGGCGACGTCGTCCGGGTCCGCCACGGCCAGATAGACCATCCAGCCGGCGGGTAGCAGGGTATCCAGCGGCGCAGGCGTGGCGAGCCGGCCGGCGACCGGCGCGACGTCGCTGACGAGCAGGGCGTACGAGTCGTCGGGGGCGCCGGGTGGCACGCTGGACCGCAGGCCCAGGGCGGCGGTGTGGAACCGGTCCGCTCCGGCCGGGTCGGTCGTCATGTACTCGTACCAGCAGGGCCGACCGAGGCCCGGGGCCACCGGGGCCGGTGCGGTGCGTAGCCGGAAGCTCCCGCCCAGCGGGTCGTGCACCTCGTCGCCGGTCAGCCGGGCGCCGGCTGCGCCGGCGGCGGCCCGGACGGTGGCCTCGTCAGCGGCGCCGAAGACAGTCCACCAGCGGGCCGGGGCAGGACCGAACCGCAGCTCGGCGGCGGGAACCCCGTCGGCGAACGCGGTGTAGCCGTCGGCGGTGGCCTGGTACGTCCAGCCCAACAGGTCCTGATAGAAGCTACGGGCAGCGTCGAGGTCGCTCGTGACGAGTTCGGCGCCGGTGGGGAACGGCCTTGTCCGGGGTGCGTTCACCTGAGTCTCCAAACCGGGGCGGTTGATCAGGGTTCAGGATGCCCCACGACTGACCCGGTCGCCCCGCCGCCCTGCCGCGAGTTGAACGTTCGACCGAGTAGTTCGTCCAATGGGGTCGGTCGGCCCAGGTGGTAGCCCTGGCCGGCGTCCACGCCCAGCGTCCGCAGCGCCGGCACCAGCTCGGCGCGCTCCACCGACTCGGCGACGGTTCGCATGCCCAGGCCGTGCGCGGCGCGGACGACCGCGTCGATGAGCACGGGATCGGCGCCGCCGTGATCCGCCTGGCGGACGAAGTCGCCCGCGATCTTGACCGTGCTGAAGGGCAGGTGCTTGAGGTAGGCGAACGAGCCGAACCCGGCGCCGAAGTCGTCCAGGCTCAGCCGGCATCCGGCGTCGCGCAGGGTGCTGGCGAGGTGCCGCACCGCGGCGACATTGGTGATCGCCGCAGTCTCGGTGATCTCCAGGCCGAGCCGGCTCGCGTCGATGCCGGCAGCGCGCAGGGTGCGCACCACCCAGTCACCGAAGCCCGGCGATTCCAGGGATCGGGCCGAGATGTTGATGTCGAAGCACATTCCCGCCGTCATGGCCTTGGGATGGGCCAGCGCCTGCGTGGCGGTGGACACCACCCACCGGTCGAGCTCACCGATGAGGTCGTCACGTTCCACCGTCGGCAGGAACTCCGCCGGTGACAGGCTGGGCTCGCCGCCGTCCCGCAGCCGGATGAGCAGCTCGCGGCTGACCACTTCCCCGGTCGACAGGTCGATGATCGGCTGGGCGTCCAACCGCATCCGGTTCTCGTCGAGGGCCTTGCGGACCCGGGTCACCACGTTGACGCGCTGCACGGCGTGCCGGTACTGCTCCGGCAGGTAGAGCCTGGCCCGGTTGCGGCCGGCGTTCTTCGCCTCGTACAGGGCGAGGTCGGCCTGGGCGAGCACGGTGTCGCGGGTGTCGCCCGGTTCCAGCGAGGCGGCACCGATGCTCAGGGTCACCCGCAGCCCGGTGCCGGCCAACGGCACGGGCGTGCGGACACTGGCGTCGCAGAGCCGCTCGGCGACGGCGAGGGCGTCCTCGGCGTACGCCCCCGGCAGGACGACCGCGAACTCGTCGCCGCCCAGGCGGCCCAGCACCGTGCCGTCGGGCAGCTCATGCAGCAGCCGCCGGGCCAGGACGCGCAGCACGTCGTCGCCGACCGCGTGCCCGTGCACGTCGTTGATGTCCTTGAAGTTGTCGATGTCGATCAGCAGCAACGCCGCGGACCGTTCCCGCAGCTCGGCGATCAGGTCGTCGAGGCGGGCCAGCAGGGCACGGCGGTTCGGCAGATCGGTCAGCGGGTCGCGTTCGGCCAGCTTGGTCAGCTCGTCCTGCACTCGCCGCATCGCGGTGATGTCGTGGGCGGTGCCCAGGACGCGCGCCGGCGCCCCAGCGGCGTCGGGGAAGACCTCGCCGTAGCACTCGAAGACGCGCAGTGTCGCGCCGTCGGCGAGGTACATCCGATGCGTGTAGGAGAACGAGCCGCCGTCGCGCAGGGCCTTCTCCAACGTCCGTTCGATCATCGCGACGTCGTCCGGGTACAACATCTGCCGGTAGGAGTCGTAGTCGAGGTGCGCATCAGCGGGCAGACCGAACATCTGCAGCAGCACGTCGCTCCAGACGACCTCACCGGTGAGTACGTTCCACTCCCAGGTGCCCACCTTGGCGAGTTGCTCGAGGTGGGCCAGCCGCCACCGGTAGTTGCGCCCACGGTCGCGTTCCTGCCGCTCGGCGCTGACGTCACGCAGCTCGTACAGGCGCAGCGGTTGCCCCTCGTGTTCCATGCCGTGACATCGCACCCGTAACCACCTGGTGGCCCCGTCGGCACCTCGCACCGGGTGGTCCACTGCGGGCTCGTCGGGCCCGATCTGCTCCAGCGGCAACTCTGCCAGTCCGACACCCAACCGGTGACCGGCTGGGTTGCACCAGAGAAAGCGGCCGTCCGGGGCCATTATCGCCAAGGCGGTGGAGGCGGTGTCCGCCGCGAGTCCCGGCAGCGTGCTCACCTGGGGCCACCACTTCCCTTCGCCGAGCAGGGCACAGCACGGCCACGGCTGACAGACGGTCATCCTGTCGCGACGGGCAGTCTAGCGGCCGTCCGGACGGTCCGCTCAGGGCGTCGGCGGCGAGAGCGGCGGGGCCGGTCGCGATGCTGGTCGACCGTGCTCGTCGTGTTGAACACCACCGTATCTGTCGGCGGCCGCGGTTGCGGCAGCGTCCTGGTGGGCGTCCAGGGCATCCCGCAGACCGGCGCGTGAGGTCAGCGGCCATTGATGTCGGTGGCTTGCGCGCGGCACGGTGGCGTGGCAGGAGGAAGGGCCTCCGGAACGAACAAAGGACTCTGGACCGGATCATGCAGGTGGTGGGCATGCCGACGTACGCCACCGCGCCGGCCGGGCCGGTCGCCGGCCGGCTCGTCTTCGCCTACCGCGACGGCGGTCAACGGCGACAATCTCCCGACGACCCGGTGCCGGATCACGCGTCCGGCGTGATGTCGGTGGAAAGGGCCACCTCGCGGCCGTTCTCGACATCGGCGGTCAGCGCGTCGATGCGGGCCTTCGCCAACCCGTACGAGTCGGAGCCGAGTAGCTGGTGCAAGGGGGCCTTGCCGTCGGCGGCCACTTCGATGATCGCGGCGGCGGCCTTGACCGGGTCGCCGAGCTGGGTGCCGGGCATCGCCAGATGCGCCTCGGTCATCTCCCGGATCGACTGGTATCCGGCGATCGTGGCCGACGGCAGGCCGAGAGAGGTGGTACGCAGGAAGTCGGTGCGCGTGTAACCGGGCTCGATGAGGTTCACGTCGATGCCGAAGCCGGAGACCTCGGCGGCCAGCGCCTCGGTGAGGCCTTCCAGGGCGTACTTTCCGGCGCAGTAGAGACCCCAGCCTGGGAACGCGGTCAAGCCGAGGATCGACGAGATGTTGATGATCCGGCCGCCGCGTCGCGCCCGCATGGCCGGCAGCACCGCCCGTAGCACGTTCCAGACTCCGAAGATCTGTACGTCGAACATCTGCCGGGCCTCGCTGTCGGAGACCTCCTCGACCGCGCCGAGAAAGCCGTACCCCGCGTTGTTGACCACCACGTCGATCTGACCGAACCGTTGGGTGGACTTCTCCACGGCCGCCGCGACGGCCGCCTCGTCGGTGAGGTCGAGTTCGAGGATCAGCAGCCGGGACCGATCGGCTTCGCCGAGTGCCTCGTCGAGGCGCCGCGCCGTGCGGGTGGTCGCGGCCACGGTGTCGCCGCGACGTAGCAGTTGGGTGACCAGTTCCAGTCCCAGCCCCCGCGACGTGCCGGTGACAAACCAGGTGGTGGGGTGCGACATGAGGTTCTCCTCGTGGCGTTCGGATTTCGACGGTGTCGATCCTGGCCGCTGTATCGCGGGCGCCGACAGGTTCCAGCTGGCCCAGCGCTACCTGGGAACACCATGCCCCCGCACGGTCTTCTCGCCGGAAAACGGGCCGCGCCATAATTTCTGGCATGGCGGCGCACACGGACCTGAGCGAGTTTCTGCGGACGTGCCGGGCCAACACGACCCCCGAGACGGCCGGGATCGTCGCACCGGGCGCAGCGGTCGGGCGGCGGGTACGCGGGTTGCGTCGGGAAGAGGTGGCGCATCTCGCCGGAGTGAGCGTCGACTACTACACCCGCCTGGAACAGGGCCGCCACAGCACCCCGTCGGACGCGGTCGTTCACGCCCTGGCACGGGTGTTCCGACTGGAGCCGGCCGCCCGCGCGCACCTGGCCGACCTCGCGCGACCGGCCCGGCAACGCGTCAGGCAGACACCGCCGCAACGCGTCCGCCCGGCCATGCAGCAGATGATCGCCTCGATGACCGAGCATCCGGCGGTGATCCTGGGCCGGCGCACCGACGTGCTGGCCGCGAACCTGCTCGCCCGGGCCCTGCTCACCGACTGGACGCGGCTACCGGCCCGGGACCGCAACTACGCGCGGTGGACCTTTCTCGATCCCGGTGCCCGCGTCGCCTTCCTCGACTGGCCGTCGGTGGCCGCTGATGTCGTCGGCACGCTGCGCCTCTACGCCGGCCGCAACCCGGACGACGCCCGGCTCAGCGAGCTGGTCGGTGAACTCACGATCAAGAGCCCTGAGTTCCGTACGTGGTGGAACAGCCACAAGGTCCACGAGCGCACCCACGGCACCAAGCACATGATCCACCCTGCCGTCGGGCCGATCACCCTGCGGTACGAAGCCCTGACTCTGCCCGGCGACGAGGACCAGACGCTCTTCCTCTACACCGCTGACCCAGGCAGCCCGTCAGAGGAGAACCTGCGATTGCTCGCCTTGACAGTCAGTGACTGAACCAGACTGCGGCTGACGGCCCGGCTGGTCCGGTGAGGCAGGAGCACTGAGGCCCGCCCCAGCCACTCGGTCACCGGGGATGCGGTTTATGGTCAGGGTTTGAGGACGACCTTCTCGCAGTTGTCCTGCTTGTTCTTGAACATCTCGAAGCCGCGTTCCGCCTCGTCGAGCGGCAGGGTGTGGGTGATGACCCGGGTCGGATCGATCTCGCCACGTTCGATGAGCTGCAGCAGCGGCTTCATGTAGCGCTGCACGTGGCATTGACCGGTACGCAGGGTCAGCGCCCGATTCATCCAGGCGCCGGCCGGGAACTTGTCCAGCAGACCGCCGTACACGCCGATCACGGACACGATGCCACCGCTGCGGCACGACATGATCGCCTGCCGCAGCGCATGCGGGCGCTCGGTCTCCGAGCGGACTGCCTGCTTGACCCGGTCGTAGGCGTAGAGGGGCGCGCTGCCGTGGCTGGCCTCCATGCCCACCGCGTCGATGCACTTGTCCGGTCCCCGCCCACCGGTCAGTTCCAGCAGCCGGGACCGCACGTCCACGTCCTCGAAGTTCACCGGCGTGTGGCCCGCCCGTTCGGCCATCTGCAGCCGGTACGGCTCCTTGTCGATGGCGATGACCTTCGCGGCGCCGAGCACCCGGGCGCTGTCCATGGCGAACTGGCCGACCGGGCCGGCGCCCCACACCGCCACCACGTCGGTGGGCTGGATGTCACACATCTCGGCGCCCATGTAGCCGGTGGGCAGGATGTCCGAGAGGAACAGCACCTGCTCATCGGCCAGATCGGACTCGATCTTCAGTGGACCGACGTCGGCGAACGGCACCCTCGCGTACTGTGCCTGGCCGCCGGCAAAGCCACCGGTCAGATGCGAATAGCCGAAGATCCCGGCGACCGGGTGGCCGAACATCTTCTCCGCGATCCCGGCATTGGGGTTGGAGTTCTCGCAGCAGGAGTACAGCTCGGCGGCGCAGGCGCCGCACGCGCCGCAGGCAATCGGGAACGGAACGACGACGCGGTCCCCGACGCGCAGCCGAGCCGGGTCGACGCCTCGGCCGACCTCGACCACTTCACCCATGAACTCGTGACCCATGACGTCGCCGTCCTGCATCGTGGGCACATACCCATCGACCAGATGCAGGTCCGAGCCACAGATCGCGGTGGAAGTGATCCGTACGACGGCATCGCGCTCGTTCAGGAGCCTGGGGTCCGGTACGTCGCGGACCTTGACCTTGTTGCGGCCCGCCCAGGTGTTCGCCCTCACGCGTCCGCCCCCTTCGCCAGCTCGGAATCCGACGGCGGCTGCGCCGGACGCTGCGGGAACTCCTTGCGGGCCCGCTTGCCCCACGGGGCGCCCTCGGACCGGACCACCTGGCCGGTCTCCAGCACCTGCTTGAGTCGGCGCAGGTCATCGTCGAGCTGCTGGTGCGGCTCCTCGCCGAAGTACCTGGCGATCACCTTGCCGACCGCACCACCAGGAATGTCGTACGACATAACGACGTGCACCTCGGTGCTGACGCCGTCCGGGGCGGGCACGAACCGGACCGTGCCGGAGTTCGGCACGTCGGCCTCGCCGGTCGACCGCCACGCGATCCTCTCGCCGGCCACCTCGTCGACGATTTCCGCGTCCCACCCGACGTTCTTGCCGAACGGAGCGCTGGCGGACCAATGGCTCGTACGGTCACCGGTGGCGCGGATCTCCTCCAGGTGTGCCATGAACGTCGGGAGGTTGTCGAGGTCGCGCCAGAACGCGTAGACCTCCCGTGGGGGTTTGCGGATGGTCGTCGTGGCTGTCAGCTCCATGGATCCTCCTTGGCGCGAGCCCCGTGCCGCCCGCGCTGCGCCGGTTTTCTTGGAGCGGGTCGCCTGCGCGGCCGTCAGCAGGTCGACCACCGTGATGCCGACGATGACGCCCGTGGCACCGACGAGGCGTCGTCGGCGTCGCCCGTCGCGGTGGGCGATGGCAATTCCGAGCGCGGCCAGGTCCATCGCATCGCCCACGACCCGGGTCCACGCCCAGATGCCTTTCCGTCGGCTCGTCAGGAGCCCGGTCGCGTGTACCAGCTCCCGCGCCCCGACCAGCTGCACCACCGTCCGGGACGTCCGAGAGTCGTCCACGCCGCTGATCCGGCGCACAGTGTCCGGCGCTGCCAGCTGTGCCACGCCCAGCCCCAGACTCATCCAACCGAGCCCGCGTCCCCGCCGCCGTACCTCGTCCTGCCTGGCCTCAGCTGCATCTCGGACTGCCAGTCCAGTCACAGATTGCCTCCGTATCCGGTCGCACCCGGCCGGGCATTCCGATTCACGACGGTCGGCGCGACCCGTAGGAGCCGGGGATACCCCTCGAAAACCACCTCAATCCGTCGCTGTCAGGCGCAGCGGTGGCACTTTGGCGGCGGGACCGCCGCCGCAGGGCTCAGCCCCGGCCCGGCTTTCTCGACCCTCAGCCGAGGATGAGCAAGGCTTCGTGGATGTCGTCGCGGAAATCCCGGCGGATGCGGAGGCGGCGGAACCAGTGCAGTAGAGCGATGGTCTGCTCGATGACCCGGCGTCGGGTGCCGAGTCCGGAGCCGTGTCCTGTGCCGCGTCGGGCGATGACCGGCGAGACGACCCACGGCGGCCGCTCACCCCTCCTCACGTTCAGACAGAACGATCCTCCCGTCCGCCCGGTTGCGCCAACCTCATTGAGCTAGGAGCAGTTAGCAAAGCACTACTAGGCTGTGGTCATCTGGCGGACGTCTTCACCCTGGGCGAACTCCTCGACCATCTTGGCGCAGAAGGCCGGGAGGTCGCTGGGGTTGCGGCTGGTGATCAGTCCGTTGTCCACCTGTACCTGCTGGTCGACCCAGGTTCCGCCGGCGTTGCGGATGTCGGTGCGCAGGCTGGGGAACGAGGTGACGGTCCGGCCGTTGACCATTCCGGTCTCGACCAACGACCAGGGGCCGTGGCAGATCGCCGCCACCGGCTTCTGTTGCTGGAAGAACGCCCGGACGAAGTCCATCGCCTGTGGGTTCATCCGGAGCCGGTCGGGGTTGACCGTCCCTCCCGGCAGCAACAGGGCGTCGTAGTCGGCCGGATCGGCCTCGTCCAGGGTCCGGTCCACCCGATAGCGGTTGGCCGGACTGATGTCCTGGTTCATCGACTGGATCTCGCCGGACTTCAACGAGATCAGGTGAACCTCGGCCCCCGCCTGCTCCGCGGCGGCCCGGGACTGGGTGTACTCCACATCTTCCACCCCGTCGGCGGCGAGGCAAGCGATTCGCTTGCCGGTCAGTGGCTGCTGGCTCCGCGCCATTTCTCGGCCCTCCCTCGCGGCGCCGCCCCGTCGGCAACGCATCGCTCGAACGCGCTCGCCTTCCCGGTGCGGGCACGGGCAAACAGACCGACGAACGTCACTTGGGGCGAAAATGCGGCCACCTGCCCTCTGCACAGCGACGACCCCCGCGGAGAAGGTCCGCTACGAGGTGTGCTGCCTGTCGTAGCGGGCAAAGCAGGCAACCTACTGGTGCCCAGGCTGCTCCGGAAAGGTGACGAAATGACCCTCGCTCTTGACGCGATCGAGCTACCGTCCGGCCAGACGATGCCCGTGCTCGGCCAGGGAACCTGGTACCTGGGCGAGAGCCCCGAGAGGCGGCAGAACGAGATAGCCGCCCTACGGACCGGGATCGACCTGGGCATGACGATGATCGACACTGCGGAGATGTACGGTGACGGTGCCGCCGAGGAACTCGTCGGCGAGGCGATCACCGGACGACGCTCCGACGTCTTTCTGGTCGACAAGGTGCTCCCGTCCAACGCCAGCCGACGGGGGACGGTGCAAGCCTGCCGCCGCAGCCTGCAACGACTCGGCGTCGACCACATCGACCTCTACCTGCTGCACTGGCGCGGCTCACATCCACTAGCGGAGACGATCGAGGCGTTCGCCGAACTCGTCGACGCCGGCGACATCGGGCAGTGGGGCGTGAGCAACTTCGATGTTTCCGACATGACGGATCTAGTCGAGGCGGGCGGCGGTGACTGCGCGGCCAACCAGATCCTGTACAACCTCACCCGCCGCGGTCCCGAGCACGACCTGCTGCCGTGGCAACTCGCGCACCGCATCCCGGTGATGGCGTACTCGCCGATCGAGCAGGGCCGGCTGCTCGGCCACCCCCAAGTCGCTGAGACCGCCGCCCGGCACGGGGTGACGCCCGCTCAGGTGGCGCTGGCCTGGCTGTTGCGGCAGGAGAGCGTCGCGGCCATCCCCCGGTCGTCCAACCCCGAACACACCCGGGAGAACGCGGAAGCGTGTGACCTGCAACTGAGCGAGGAGGACATGGCGGCACTCGACACGGCGTTCCCGCCGCCGGCCGGTCCGCAACCGCTGGAGATGCTGTAGCGTCGCCGAGCGTTTCGGCGGTGGGGACGGAGTCCCACAGCACGGGACCGCAATACCTGTACGACCAGTTCGAACAGCAAGTGCGCCCCTCGTACGAGAACAACGTCGTGCTGCGCCGGCGGCCGGACGGAGAGTACGAGACCGTCGTGCACGATCCCCGTCTGCTCTGGCCGGACACCATGTCCGTCGCCACGGACGGGCACCTCTACGTCACCGTCAACCAGCTACACCGACAGCCGAAGTACCAGCGGGGACAGGACCGCGGCGCAAGCCGTACGCCCTGTTCCGCACCCGCATCGACGCCGGACCGGTCCTGCTGCGCTGGACCGCCCGCAGTGTCCGGGATCAAGACGGCGACGACGTCCTGCACGGCGGGGTCGCGGATACATCCGAGTTTCCCGGACTCGGCGGCCGGCGGGTGTGCGGACTCAGGGGTGGTACTCGCCGCGGGTGCGGGGCAGCCACTGGGGGTGGTGGTCGCGCAGGTACCGGACAAGGGCCTCGCGGACGTCGCAGCGGAGGTCCCACGCACTCGGCCCGTCGGCCGCCGATGCCTGGACCTGGACGACGACGGTCTGGGGCGTCGCATCCACCATCTGCAGCACCCACTGGTGCCGGTCCCACAGTGGTGAAGATTCCACGATCCGCCTCGTCTCGGCGCGGAGGTCGTCCAGGTCGGCGGTGTGATCGACGTGGAGCCGGGTTTCGCCGACCACCCGCGTCTCATGCCGGGTCCAGTTCTGGAAGGGGTGCTCGGTGAACCAGCTGGTGGGCAGGATGAGCATCCGGTCGTCCCAGAGCCGGATAACCACGTTTGTCAGCTTCACCTCCTCGACGCGCCCCCACTGCCCGTCGACCACGATGACGTCTCCGACGTGGAGTCCGTCGGCGAAGGCGACCTGGATGCCGGCGAAGGCGTTGCCGAGCGCGGTGCGTGCGGCCAGGCCGAGCAGCGCGCCGACGACACCCGCCGAGGTGAGCACGGACAGTCCGATGGTGCGCAGCGGAGGGAAGGTGGTGAGGATCAGGCCGATCGCCACGACCGTCACCACGACCGAGGTGAGGCGCCGTACCGGTCGAATCTGAGTGCGGGCGCGCCGGACCCGGCGGTCGGCCGGCGTCTCGCCCGGCAGTCGGCTGAACGCGGCCCTCTCGGCGACGTGCAGGGCGCGAAGCACCAGCCATGCAACGCTCGCGATCAACAGCACCACGACGACGCGCCGGACGATGGGGGGTCCGGCGCCGGGGTGCGCGTGGATTCCGACATACAGCGCCGCGAGGAGCAGCACGGCGACGGTGGGGCGTCGGGATGCGCGGTACAGCGGCGCGAGCAGCCAACGGTAGCTACGACCACCGGCCCGATGCTGGACCAGCACGCCGGCCAGCAGGCCCGCTGCGACAACCAGGGCCATCACGACCACCAGAACCATCCTCGTGGTTATCAACCGACTTTCCTGCCACCGGCGACCGGCATCCGGCACTCCCGTCTGTTCCGCTCGTGGTCACCTGGCGCGGCGATCTCGCCATCGCGGAGCCGCTCCGGCGACGGGCGCATGTCATGCGGCGCGGGTCACGACTGGCCCAGGTTGCTGACCAGCTTCATGGTGACGGCCAGGATGCCGGTTCCGAAGCTGTACGAGAGCAGCGCGTGCCCGAGCGCGATCCGGCGCATACGGTTGCTGGTCGGTTCGTTCTCGCCCGGGCGCGCACCGGTCCTCCCGATCGCTGCCCACCCGTTCAGCGTTCCGGCTTGACCGGTTCGGGCAGGGGAAACCCCGAGCGGTCACCGGATCGGGCTGCTCCGAGAGCGGCGAATCGACGGCCCGCCATGCTCGGCCGCGCCTCGCGACCGGCCCGCGCAGTGCGCAATGAGCCACCGGGACTGCGCGCTGGGGACCGTTTCGTGAGCGGAAGTCCGGGACCGGCTCGTCGAGGTCTACCTCTTCCCGTCCTGGGACAAGCCTCCACGCGAGCACGGCGGCCGACTCAACCGCGCCGATCGGGAGGTCGGGGATCGAGCCGGGAGCATAGCCGGGCACCCGTCGGCGATGCGGCATCTACTCCCCGCAGGCGCGGAGCGGACCGACGAGTGCACGGAGGGGGTGACCGCAGGTCAGGCCGTACCCTGCCGGTTGACCCTTCCCTCTCGGGACGTCTTCGACCGGCCATGGTCGCGCTCGGTCCCGGCCGATCCGGTCGCGGTGCGCTCGTGTCGCTGGTCCGGCGAATTCTCCACGGTGGCCCCCTGCCGGCCCCGCGCTCCGCTGCCCGGATGCCGGCGGCCCCGCGCCGACTCGCCGCCGCTGTCATGCTTGTTGCGCTTGTGGCTACCCATGCCCGGCGGGTACCCGGCGCCGGGGCACCCATGCTTTCGAGCGGGACGGCTCCAGCGAAGGATGTCGAGCGGTTCGGTTGGCCGAAATCTTCTCCACCGCACTGTCGGCCTGCGGACGCTGGCACCGGAGTAGTCGATGGGGCCCGACCGCGGCAACCCCGCGAACACCCCAGCCGCGAGCTCCTCCAGCCGTACCCGCACCCGGGCGGGCCCCCTGCCCCACGTGCGGCAGCAACACACCACGGCGGACCTCGATCAGCTCTGCTGCTGTTGCCCCCTGCGGTGACCCAACGCGCCCTGAACCGCCCGGATCTTGCCGCTGCCACACGGTTCTGAGTCAGTTGCTGCGTGGTCTGTCTGGCCTGACCGCCCGCCGGCTCGACATGGGCTGTCCCGTCGCTCGGCCCAGGGTCTGGCTCGTGTCAAGCCCAGACTCGGCCTTCCGGATGAAACAGCTGCCGAATGTCCTCCGACAGCTCGGAGTCCAGGTTCTCGAATTCGTCGGCGCTCATTGCCTCGCGCAGGGTCATCAATACCGCGCGAGCACCTTCAGCCGCCCGCTGGTCATCCAATCCTGACCGCGTCCGCACTTCGTTCAGGAATTCCACACGATCGAGAATTTCGGCGAAATCCACTTCCTTGTGCAGGTACCCTCGATACTCCTCGGGAAGTTGCGTGGCCAGATTGCGGGCCTCGCTACCACTTATCCGTTCCGCCAGCGTCGTTAGCGTGGCTCGGATGACGTTCGCCGCCTCCGTCGGTGGCAGTCCCGCCTGCCTCCTCACCGCTTCGAGAAACTCGGTGAAGTTCACGGCTTCTCCCTCCCGACCAGTTGGAGAGTCTCGTAGGTGTCCGCGACCGGCATCCTTTTCGACTCTGCCTTCCCAGGCACCTGCGGGCGTGGGCAACGTCCCTTCTGGGCCAGGAGTACGCCACGCCGGCGCGTGCGCTGACGCGCTGGGTGAACTCCGACCGGAAGCCTATGCGGGCAATCGGCGATGAAGCAGGAACCTCCACGGCGACCGCAGGAATCCCTCTCGTGAGGGAGAAGAAAAGGACTGCTGTCCCTCATTTCGTAAGGTGACGAGGCTACGAGCCACTTACCGGAGGAACGTCTTGCGAAACGGCCGCCAACCAGGGCCGGTACCGGTCATGGCCCGCGGGGCACCGGCCGGGCCAGGGCCCGGAGGTCCTCCGGCAGTTGCGCCATCGCATCCTCGAACTCGCCGTGCCCGACCACGCGGTGCAAGGTCTGCAGTACGGCCCGCACGCCACGCTCTGCGACGCCGCGCTCCACCCCCGCGCGGTCGGACACCCGCCGCAGAAACTCGTCGTAACCGAAAGCTTCCGGCTCATCCGTGCCCTTGACCATGAACTGGCGTAGCTCGTACGCCACACGGTCGGCCAGGTCCGCCGCCTCGCCGCCGCTGATCCGCTCAGTGAGGGTACGCAGGGTGGCCACGGTCAGGGATTGCGCCGTGTCCGGCGTAACGCCCGCCCGTGCCGCCACTTTGTCGAAGAACTTCAGCTCGACCATGCTCCCGCCCTTCCCGTCCCGGACAGGCCCTGGCTACCCTCGGCTACCCGGCACAAACGAGCGATGGCCGCCCTGCCGCACGCCGCCGACGCCCGACAGCCACCCGTGCCGGTGGCCTCGCCGCGCACCTCGCGACCCTTCTTCACCCAGGCGGATCTTGTGCGCGTGCGGCGGCTCAGTGATCAAGAAGGTCAGCAGCTACTCAGAGTCGACCGTCGGGGAGCCGGTTCACCGATCCGACCGAGGCGGGCGATGGGTTGCCTCCCAGCCGGATCAGTCCCGATGACAAGGCAGCAATCGTCGAGACGGCCGTCATCCGCTCCGAGAAGTTGGGGCGGCCGTCCAGCCGGTGGAGCATCCGCAAACTCGCCGACCACCTGCACGTTCACACAACTCGCCGCGACGTAGCGAGATCGTTCAACGCTCAGCGCGAGCGGGGGGCGTCGGGGCGTCTGACAGTAGTCGCCGCAGGGTTGGTCTGATGGCGGTGGGCGTGTTTGAGATGGGGTCGGTCAGGTCCGGTTGAAGGTGCGGCGGGCTTGTCGGTATGCGGGTTGGCGGGTCAAGCGGCGTCAGCGTGGGATACGAAGGCCTCCTGGTTGCCGCAGCGATTCCTGGACGGTTCCACTCCACAACCGGAGGCCTTCGTCATCACGTCCCTCTACGTCGTGTCGTCACACGACCTCAACCACCGTCCTTGAGCGGTACAGCTCTGGTCAGGGGTAGTTGGTCAGGTAGACGACCTGGTTGGTGGTGTTGGCGGTGCCGCCGGCGCTGTTGACGACCCGGTTGATGGTGCCGACCCCGCCGAGCGAGACGGTGACCATGTTGGTGAACCGGACGTTCGGGTTCGTCGGCGCTTCGATGGCCCGGTCGGCGACCACCGCGGGGTTGACGTTGAAGTAGCAGTAGCTGCCCAGCCCCCATGCCTGGTGGCTGGTGACCGAGTCGGCCACCTTGTACGCGGCGTAGCCCCGGGTCGCCCCGTTCGTCCAGGCGGCCTGGTTGGGTGGGTCGTAGGGCATTTCGTTCTGGTAGAAGTACGTCCGGCCGCCGTTGCCGTTCCAGACGGTCTGGTATTTCTGGTAGTGCTCGACGAACAGGCCGTACATGGTGACGTCGTCGCCGTTGACGGTCAGTCCGGTGTCGGCGGTGTTCACCGTCCAGCCGACGCCGTCGCCGTGGTCGGCACGCCACAGCCACATGTGGTCGCCGATGACGTCGTCGCTGTTGATGGTCAGGGTGTTGGTGGCCCGGCCGACGCCCGGCCCGCCGATGCGGAAGAAGACGTCGTGCAGCGAGGTCGGGTTGGCCGAGTGGTCGGCTGACGATCCGGGCGGGCCGACCTCCATGAGCACGGGCGAGGTGGTCTGCCCGGCCTCGAACATGAGGCCGGCGACCTTGACCCCGTCGACGTCGGCGACCCGCATGCCGACGGTGCCGTTGTCGGTCTGGATGGTGGCCAGGCCGAGCCCGAGGATCACCGTGTTGGCGCGGTTGACCTGGATCGGTTCGGTGACGTGGTGCACGCCGGGGGTGAACAGCAGGTGCCGGCCCTGGGCGAGCGCGGCGTTGATGGTGGCCGCGCTGGTGCCCGGCCGGACGACGAAGAACTGGCTCAGCGAGATGGACGAGCCGGCCGGGGTTTTGCCGTACCAGCTCGTGCCGGTGGAGTTGGTACGCAAGGCCGGGACGAACACCCGGTACTCGCCGGTGCCGTCGATGTAGAGGAATGGCTTCTCGCGGAGCTGCGGAGTCTGCGCGATGACGGTGTGCGACGGGTTCGGGAAGTGCGGCGGGGGTGCGCCGGTCACGCCCTGGAAGACCATGTTCCACACCGAGCCGGTCCAGCCGTTGCCGAACTCGCTGTTGCGCGAGTACCACTGCTGCTGGGAGCCGGAGACGACGAGTCCGTCGATGCGGGTGTCGGCCAGCAGGCCGCCGCTGGACCAGCCGTCGCCGCCGTTCCAGAGCTGGATCTGGTTCTGCGCGCCACGCAGGTGCATCCGGCGGTACGGTGCGGCTTGCGACACCGCCCAGCGTTCGACGGTCACTCCGGCGGGCAGGGTGACCGACAGGTTCTCTGCGGCGCGCCAGAAGTTCTGCGTCGCGTTGCCGCCGAACCAGTCGGCCTCGACCCGGACGTGGCCGTTGAGGTTCACGTCGTCGGGGCTCATGCCCAGCCCGGCGACCTGGGTGAAGAAGCCGAGGTTGACGTCGGCGGTGTAGGTGCCGGGCTTGAACAGCACGGCGTACCGCTGTGGGCCGAACTGGTTGGTCTCCTGCTGGGTGAACAGGGTGTTCAGCCGGCTCTGGATGGTGGCCGTGGGCGTGGACGGGTCGAAGACGAAGGTGTTCGGGCCGAAGTTCGGGTTGCGTGGGTCGGTGGGCTCGACCGGGTCGGTTCCACCGCTCTCGCCGTAGACCTGGAACTCCCACAGCGAGTAGCCGTAGCCGGTGGCCCGGGTGGTGCCGTACATCCGCACGTACCGGCCGCTGCCGGTGACGGGCACCGTCTGGGTGCCGCCGGTGCCGGTGGTGGTGCTCCAGACGGTGGTCCAGGTGGTGCCGTTGTCGGAGGTCTGGATCTGGAACGCCCGCGCGTGCGCGGCCTCCCAGACCAGCGTGACCTGGCTGAGGGTGGCCCGGGCCCCGAGGTCGACCTGTAGCCACTGGGGGTCGCTGAAGGCACTCGACCAGCGGGTGCCGGTGTTGCCGTCGACCGCTGCCGATGCCGGGAAGCCGGTGCCCTCGGTTGACGACGCGGTGGCCGGGCGGCCCTGGGACAGCAGTGCCGGCGCGGCGTGTGCCGGCGCGGCCAGGGTGGTCGGCGTCAGGGCCGCGACGAGGGCGACGACCACGCCGACGGTGGTACGCCGCCAGCGCCGTGGGCCCGTTCTCGGGCGTGCGGGGGTGACACGAGATGTCATGAACTTCGCCTGTCGGTAGGGGGTGCGGACGCCGGGCACGACGGGGCTGAGGAGAGCGGTCGCGGGTGCCGGGGTGGTGCCGCCGGGACCGGCCCGCGACCGGAGAGCGCTCTCTTCCCGAGTGTTGCGGTCATGTTGCACGGGCGTCAAGACATCGATCTATAACAGTGTTATTTATCCCGGTTGCTACCTATGGTGGTTATCGACTGTCGGCCGCAGTCCTCCGGTGGCGAGCAGCCGGGCCACCGGCAGGGTGGCGGCGCCGAGCGCGACCGCGTCCACGCCGAGCCGGCACAGTTCGATCGACGCCTGCTCGTACGGCTGGCGCAGCGCCTGCCGTCCGGCCGCCTCGCGGATTGCGGGCAGCAGACCGCCGAGCGCCATCGCCGTCCAGCCGCCCAGCACCACCCGCTCGGGATTGAACAGGTTGATCAGATTGGCGACCCCGGCGCCGAGGTAGCCGGCGGTCTCCTCCAGCACCCGACGGGCGGTGGGCGAACTGGCAGCGGCCTCGACCAGGGCGGCGATCCGGGACTCCTCGTCCCCGCCGGGCACCGCCCGGCCGCCGTGGGCCTCCTGGTAGCGATCGATGATCGCCTCGGCGCCCACGTACGCCTCCAGGCAGCCCCGGGCCCCGCAGCGGCAGGTCCGGCCGCCGTATACCAGCGTGGTGTGTCCCCACTCGCCGGCGCTGCTGGACGCTCCCCGGTAGGCGACCCCGTTGGTCATCAGGGCCGCGCCGACCCCGGAGCCGACCAGGGCGAACACGGCGTGGCGGGCACCGCGTCCGGCTCCGAACCACATCTCCGCCTGGCCGAGGGTGTTCGCGCCGTTGTCGATGTGCAGCGGCAGGTCGGTGCCCGACCGGATCAACCGCTCCAGCGGCACCCGGTCCCAGCCGAGGGCCTGGGCGTGCACCACCGCCTCGGTGCCCTGCTCCACCACGCCCGACACACCGATCCCGACGCCGAGCACGTCGGCGCAGGACACCCGGGCCTGGGTGGTGACCGCGTCGATGCCGGCCAGCACGTGTCCGGCGACCGTCGCCGGTTCGGTGCGCGCCGGGTCCAGCGGGTAGCCGGCGCGGGCCAGCACGGTCATGGCGAGGTCGAACAGTTCGACCCGGACCAGGGTCTCCCCGACGTCCACCCCGATGACGAAGGCGAACCGGGGCGCGACGCGCAGCATCATGCTGGGACGTCCGCCGTCGGACTCGGCCACCCCGGCCTCGACGACCAGCCCCTCGCCGATGAGGTCACTGACCACGTTGCTGATCGCGGGCTGGCTGAGGCCGGTGCTGCGCATCAGGTCCTGCCGGGTCAGTGGACCGTCGAGGAAGAGCCTGGACAGCAGCGCGGAGCGGTTCCGCAGCCGCACGCTCCGATTCGTCGCTCGCGCCAACTCCACCCCGCCACCTTCCCCCGGGCCGTCCGGAGCGACTGTACGACCCCGGGGTTGACGGTCCTGCGGACAACCACTTTAATGACGACATTAATTAAGCCGTGATGTAACTCCCGCGACACGGTGCGCACCCCCCGGATCCGACGGTCCCGGATCTCCGACTGCCGGCCCCTCGCGCACGCCACCGCACCGACACACCCCACCACCAGAACCGGAAGGTCCGATCGTGTCGAGACGACGCCTCGCGATACTCACTGCCGCAGTCCTGGCTGCCGCCCCGCTGACCGCCTGTGGTGGCTCGGACGACCCGTCCGGCGGGTCCGCCAAGACCCTCACCTACTGGGCCAGCAACCAGGGGGCGAGCCTGGAAGCCGACAAGCAGATCCTCCAACCCGAACTGGACCGGTTCGAACAGCAGACCGGTATCAAGGTCAACGTGGAGGTGGTGCCCTGGTCGGACCTGCTCAACCGGCTGCTCGCCGCCGCCACCTCCGGACAGGGCCCGGACGTGGTGAACATCGGCAACACCTGGTCGGCGTCGTTGCAGGCGACCGGGGCCATGGTCGAGTTCGACGACGCCACCCTGGCCAAGGTCGGCGGCAGGGACCGGTTCGTCCCGGCCGCGCTCGCCGCCGCCGGGGCCCCGGGTAAACCGCCCGCCGCGGTGCCCCTCTACAGCCTCGCCTACGCCCTCTACTACAACAAGAAGGCGTTCGCCGACGCCGGCATCACCACCCCGCCGACCACCTGGGAACAGGTGGCCGAGCTCGGCCGCAAGCTGACCGGCGACGGCCGGTGGGGCCTCGCCGTCGAGGGTGCCAACGCCTCGGAGAACGCGCACCACGCCTTCACCTTCAGCCAGCAGTACGGCGGCGAGTGGTTCGACTCCGCCGGCAAGCCGACCTTCGACACCCCGCAGAACGTCGCCGCGGTCAAGCGGTACGTCGACCTGATGGCCACCGACAAGATCATCAACCCGAGCAACGCCGAGTACGCGCAGAACCAGTCGGTGTCCGACTTCGCCAACGGCAAGGCGGCGATGCTGCTCTGGCAGGCCGCCGGGGCGAACCTCAAGTCCCAGAACATGGCCGCCGACGCGTACGGCGTGGCCCCCGTGCCGTTCCTGGCCGCCCCGCCGGCCGGCGGCAGGAAGGTCAACAGCATGGTCGCCGGGATCAACATCGCGGTGTTCAAGCACACCAGGAACCCCGACGCCGCCCTGGAGTTCGTGAAGTTCATGACCAGCGACGCCGAGCAGGTGACGCTCAACAAGACGTACGGATCGCTGCCGCCGGTCACGACCGCCGCCAGCGATCCGGCGTTCACCGCCCCCGAGCAGAAGGTGCTCCAGGCGACCCTCGCCACCACCGCGGCTCCGCTGCCGCAGGTTCCCGACGAGAGCACCTTCGAGACCCTCGTCGGCACCGCCATCAAGGAACTCTTCGCCGACGCCGCCAGCGGCAAGCCGGTCACCGAGGACAGCGTCCGGCAGAAGCTGAGCAAGGCCCAGCAGCAGATGCGCTGACCCGCCGGACCGGTGGCCGTGGCAGGGACGCCGACCCTGCCACGGCCACCCCGCGAGAGGACCACGATGGCCATCACCACCGTCCACGACGCCACCGGGCGCGACGGGCCGCCCCGGGGCGGGGCACCGCAGAACCGCCCCCGCCGACCCCGCCGCTCACTCCTGCCGTACCTGCTGCTCGCCCCGGCCGTCGTGCTGGAACTGGCGATCCACGTCGTGCCGATGCTCGTCGGCGCCTGGATGAGCCTGCTGGAGCTGACCCAGTTCCACATCCGCGACTGGTCCACCGCCCCGTTCGTCGGCACCGAGAACTACCGGATGGTGCTCGATCTCGACTCCGCCGCCGGAGCCGAACTGCTGCACTCGTTCCAGGTGACAGTGCTCTACACGGTCTGCTCGGTCGGCCTGTCCTGGGTGCTCGGCACCACCGCGGCCGTGCTGCTGCAACGCCCGTTCCGCGGCCGGGGCCTGCTGCGTGCGCTCTTTCTCACCCCGTACGCCCTGCCGGTCTACACCGCCGTGATCACCTGGAGTTTCCTGTTCCAGCGCGACAACGGCCTGGTCAACCACGTGTTGGTCGACCAGTTGCAGCTGCTCGGCGATCGGCCGTTCTGGCTGATCGGCGACAACAGCTTCGTCGCGTTGCTGATCGTGTCGGTCTGGCGGTCCTGGCCGTTCGCCTTCCTGTGCGTCATGGCCGGCCTCCAGAACATCCCGGCCGACCTGTACGAGGCCGCCGCGATGGACGGCGCGGGCTTCTGGCGGCGGTTTCGCTCGGTGACCCTGCCCATGCTGCGTCCGGTCAACCTGGTGCTGCTGCTGGTGCTGTTCCTGTGGACCTTCAACGACTTCAACACCCCGTACGTGCTGTTCGGCGGCTCCGCGCCGGAGCAGGCCGACCTGGTCTCCATCCACATCTACCGCAGCTCCTTCAAGACCTGGGACTTCGGCTCCGGCTCGGCGATGTCGGTGGCGCTGCTGCTGTTCCTGCTCCTGGTCACCGCCGGGTACCTGCTGCTCACCAACCGCCGGAGGAACGATGCGTGAGACCACCGCCGAGCGTTGGGCCCGCCGCAGCGTGTTGACCCTGCTCACGCTGTTCGTCCTCGTCCCGCTCTACGTGATGGTCAGTTCGTCGGTCAAACCGCTGCAGGACGTGCAGAACGCGTTCACCTGGTGGCCCCGCCGTCCCACCGTCGACGCGTTCGTGGACATGTGGTCGACCGTGCCGCTGGGCCGTTACCTGGTCAACAGCCTGGTCGTCTCCTCGGTGGCGGCGGTCCTGTCGGTGGCCGTGGCGATCTTCGCGGCGTTCGCGGTCAGCCGCTACCGTTTCCGCGGCCGGGGCCTGTTCTCGGTGACCGTCTTGTCCACCCAGATGTTCCCCGGCATCCTGTTCCTGCTGCCGCTGTTCCTGATCTACGTCAACCTGGGCAACGCCACCGGCATCCAGTTGTACGCCAGCCGGACCGGCCTGATCGTCACCTACCTCACCTTCTCGCTGCCGTTCTCGATCTGGATGCTGGTCGGCTACTTCGACTCCATCCCGCGCGGACTCGACGAGGCCGCCCAGGTCGACGGTGCCGGCCCGCTCCGCACGCTGTTCCAGGTGGTGCTGCCGGCGGCAGTGCCCGGAGTGGTCGCCGTGACCGTGTACGCGTTCATGACCGCCTGGGGTGAGGTGCTGTTCGCCTCGGTGATGACCAACGAGGGCAGTCGCACCCTGGCCGTGGGCCTCCAGGGCTACTCCACCCAGTTCAACGTCTACTGGAACCAGGTGATGGCCGCCTCGCTGGTGGTCAGCATGCCCGTCGTCGCCGGCTTCCTGGCGTTGCAGCGTTACTTCGTCGCCGGCCTCACCGCCGGCGCGGTCAAGTGAGTCCGCCACCGTGTCCCGCGAGGAGAACCCCGACGTGCCCGACCTGTCCACGCTGCCAGCCGACTTCATCTGGGGCGTCGCGACCGCCGCCTACCAGATCGAGGGTGCCGTCGCCGCCGACGGCAGGGCACCGTCGATCTGGGACACCTTCTGCCAGGTGCCCGGGGCCGTCGACAACGGCGACAGCGGCACCGTCGCCTGCGACCACTACCACCGGTGGCCGCAGGACATATCCCTGGCACGCGGCCTCGGCGTCGACGCGTACCGGTTCTCGGTGGCCTGGCCCCGGGTGCTTCCCGCCGGCGTCGGCCCGGTCAACCCGAGAGGGCTGGACTTCTACGACCGGCTGGTCGACGCGTTGCTCGCGGCCGGGATCCGGCCGTTCGTCACGCTCTACCACTGGGACCTGCCGCAGGCCCTCCAGGACCGGGGCGGCTGGCCGCAACGCGCCACTGCCGAGGCGTTCGCCGACTACGCCGCGGTCGTCGCGGCCCGCCTCGGCGATCGGGTCGCCGACTGGACCACCGTCAACGAGCCGCTCTGTGTGTCCTGGATCGGGCACCTGGAGGGCCGGATGGCACCGGGCGAGCGGGATCTCGCGCGCGCGGTGCGTACCTCCCACCACACGCTGCTCGGCCACGGCCTGGCCACCCTGGCGGTCCGCGCCAACGCCGCCCGCCAGGCCTCCGTCGGGGTGGTGCTCAACCTCAGCCCCTGCGAGCCCGCCACCGACCGTCCGGCGGACGTCGCCGCCGCCCACCGGATGGACGGCCACGTCAACCGCTGGTGGCTGGACCCGCTGCACGGCCGCGGCTACCCCGCCGACATGCTCGCCACCTACCAGGTGGAACCGCCGGTACGCGGCGACGACCTCGCCGTGATCGCCACGCCGACCGACTTCCTCGGGATCAACTACTACTTCCGGCAGGTCGTCGTCGACGACCCGGACGGCCCCCCGCCGTACGCCCGGCAGGTGCCGGTGCCGGGGGCGGTGCAGACCGCGATGGGCTGGGAGAACCATCCGGCCGGGCTGGAACGGCTGCTGGTCGCGGTGCACGAGGAGTACGCGCCGGCCCGGATCGTCGTCACCGAGAGCGGGTCGGCCTGGCCGGACCACGTCACCGCCGACGGCACCGTGCAGGACCGGGAGCGCACCGACCATCTGGAGCGGCACCTGGCCGCCTGCGCGGCCGCCGTCGACCGGGGCGTTCCCCTCGCCGGATACTTCGTCTGGTCGCTGCTCGACAACTTCGAGTGGGCGTACGGCTACGACAAGCGGTTCGGTCTGGTGCACGTCGACTACCCCACCCAGCGGCGCACGGTCAAGGCGAGCGGGCTGCGGTACGCCGACCTGATCCGCGCACACCGGCAGCGCACCGGACCGGCGAGGACGGTCCCGGTACGCCGATGACGGGCCGACGGGGCCCGGGAACCCCTGGGTGTCGCACCGGGTGACACCCAGGGGCCCGACCCATGCTGCGCGACCCCGAAGCACCCGCCCTCATTAGGCACCAACTCGAAGCCCTGCTGCTCACCACCGGCGTCCTCACAGCACCCGAGTAGACCGGAGCGGGCAGCGTCCAGCACCACCCGACCAGCACGTATCAAGATCAACGGATCCTGTCTCTGGCGGTGCCACTCCCCCACCATGCTGGTCGTGATCGCACGGCTTCACCATGCTCCACCGCCATGCTCGCCGTTGTCGCGGCCGGATCGGTCACCTGCGCCAGCATCGGTGGCCTGCTGCGCGGCGTCGTTCCTGGAACGATCCCTCATCGTCGGCTTGGTTCTGTCCTTGATCAAGGCGTGGTGCTACACCCCGACCCCCAGGACGACGCGATGTCAAGATCGCGGATGCCGTTGCCTGCGGGCGGCCGCAGCTGCGCCGCCGGGATGCGGCCTCGATAGTTGCGGCACGGGGGTGGCATCCTGTGGATCGTGAGGCCTAAATGCTCCCTCTACGTGGACGTCGGTTACCTGCTCAGCGCCGCGGCGGTCCGGGTGACGGGGACGTCGCTGCGGAACGGGATTCAGGTCGACTACGAGTCACTGATCGACGCGCTGGTCCAGCAGTCCGAGGCGCTGTCGGAGCTGCCGATGTTGCGCGTGCACTGGTACGACTCCGCGAGAGACGGCGTGCCCGACGGCTCGCAGCAGTTCATCGGTGAACTGCCCAACGTCAAGCTGCGGCTCGGCCGGTTCGGCGTGGATGGCCAGCAGAAGGGTGTCGACCTGCGTATTGGGCTCGACCTGGTGATGCACGCGCGCAACGCGGTTGCGGACGTCTTCGTCCTCGTCTCGGGGGACGATGATCTGACCGAGGCCGTGGAGGAGGCTCAGGTGCACGGGGTGCAGGTCATTCTGCTCGCCGTCCCCAACGGGCAGGACCGGCCTCACGGCATCAGTCGGCATCTGATCCGGGCGGCCGACGGGCTCAAGATCATATTTCCGGACGCCATCGACACTGCCGTGACGAAGATGGAGACACCCTCGGCGGTGCCGTCACCGATGGCGGTGTCGCTGGGCGGGCACCCGCGTGCCAAAGCCCCGTTGACGGGCTCCACCGCGCAGGAAGGCTCACCAGCAGCCCGCCTGTCGTCCGCGCCCGCCGCCAGTGGGGCCCTGGACATCAGGACGGGCACGACGAATCACGAGGACCCTCCTGACCTTGCCGAACAGATCGGCTCGATCGTCACCAACGTCCTGACGACTTTCCGCAGTTCGGCCACGCCGGAGGCCCTGGCGGAACTCACCGCCGGGAAACCATCGATCCCCCGCGACATCGACAAAGCCCTACTGACCGACCTGTCTGATCACCTCGGGGAAGTCGATCTGAGTGAAGCCGTGCGACACCAGCTTCGGGCTCGGTTTTGGGAGCAGTATGACCAGGCCTGGTAGTGCTTTGTTAGGTTCTGTGGCGCTTGTTGCGGTGTAATGGTTTCACGGGTTGGTGGCAGGTGAGGCAGGCGCCGGTTCAGGTCCCGAGGAGCCTCCGGCAAACCGGGGGAACCTCATCCTCGTTGCCGGCTCAACCCTGACCGTCCTCGTCGTGCTGGTGGGTGCGCTGCGGCGGGTGGCCCGTCGTTGACCAGACCCCCGCTCCCGCGATCGCGGCACATCCTCCGAGGGGATGCCTGAACGCGTGGCAGGCCGGGTCCCGCCGTGCCTCGGTGTCGGTCTCGGGATGCCAGGGTGACGACGACCTGCGGGAGAACGCCTGGCAGTCAGCTACCGGTGTGGGCCGGTCGAATGACGGTGAAGACGGCTCCCGCCGGGTCGGCGAGCGCGCAGACCCGACCGGTCACCACGTCGCGCGGCGGCACGAGCAGAGGCCGTGGTGCCGGGTTGAAGCTGACCGGTGCGGCGTATGCACCCCAGCAGCCAACGGCGGACGACGCGGCGCGGCAACGTCTGTTCGCACGTCCTGACGGCAAGCTTGTCCTGGCCGACGGCTGTCGATTCCTGGGCGCAGGGGCTGCGCTTCGTCCCCTGAAGACCGTAATCTTGCGGCGTCGGTCACTGGTGCGTCTCGGAGAGTAGCGAGGAGTGTTGGTGAGTGCCGCGCCGAGGGCGCGGTAGGTAGGTAATGGTCTTGTGGGAGGAACTGCGTGCCGAACCCGCCACGGCTGTGGTGGCAGGACATCGATCCGGTCGTGTGGCGGTGTTTCGGCCAACCCGAGGACCTGGCGCGCGAGCGCAACACGGCAGTGTTGGCAGCTCTGGAGGAGTTGGCGACCCGCGCCCCGATGTCGACGCCGGCCGACATCGCCGCGCAGATGCGCGACGTCGGTTTTCGTGACCAGATGACCGAATTCGAGCTGCGCACGGTGCTCGACTACCTGACGAGCGCGCATCTCGTCGAGCCATTCCGGGACTATGCGGCGCTCAACGCGGGTTTGGATGCGGTGGTCCGCCGGCAGGAGGCGTGGGCGCTGACCAGGATCGGCCGGGCCGTGGTGGCTGCGGTGCGCACGGCTGTCGTCGACTCGCGGCGGGCGCTACAACTGCCGAGCCGTCTTCTCGACAGCGTCGAACGCACGGTCCGTGATCTGATCGAGCATCTCACTTCCGATGCTGGGTTGCTGCCGACCGATCTGGATGACGTCCGGACGAGGCTGGACGAGATGCAGCGTGTCACCGCCGACTTCTACGCTGCGCTGGCGCAGATGGTGCAGTCTGATGTCACCGACGATCTGCTGTTCGGGGAGAACCGTGATCGTGTGATCGAGGCCCTGCGACAGTTCCCGCGTGAGTATGGGCGAGCGCTGCGCCGGGTCGAGGCGGCCCTGACCGACTTGGAGTCGGTCGGGCACCGGCCGCTGGTCGAGACCGCCGCCATGCACGCGGGCCTGCTCGACACCCGTGATCAGCAGGACTGGATCGACGAGCGGGTGCGTCGGCTGTCTGACCTTGCCGCCTGGTTCGCCCCTTCGGGTTCGGTGCAGCGGTTGATCTCCTCGGCGGCTGGTGCCGTGCACACCCTCCTGGTGGCCATCGATCGACGCTACACAGCGCTGCGGCGTGGCTCGGATCTGGCCGCCGACTTCCGGGAACTCGCCTACAGCTTGTACGCCCAGCCGGACGACGAGGCCGCGCGCCGCGTGTATGCCGCTGCGTTCGGCCAGTGGCCTGCCGTGCATGCGGTCGTCGGGACGACCGAGGAGGACGTTGCCCACGCCACCCCGGCAGCCGGTGGGACCAGCCGGCACCAGGTGGATGTGATCCTGCGCGAGCACGAACGCGTCGGTCGCGCCAGCGGCCGTCCCCGCAAGGTCCCGGATGCCGGTGCTGCCCGTGCTGCCGCTTTGGAGAAGGCCGGAGCCACTGCGGCGAACCGGCGACGATTCAGCGCGTTGCTGGTCACCGACGGCGAAGTGCCGCTGAGCCATTTCACCGGTCTGGAGACACCGGCGTTGATGATCCTGCTCGGTGCGATCGAAGTAGCGCGCAACACGATTGATGCCGCTACCGGATACGGCAAGGCTCATGCCGAGGGTGCCAGCGTGGTGGTCCGGGTCAGGTTGGGCCGTCCCGAGACGCACCTGCCGGTCCGGTTTGCCGAAGGGACTCTGGTGGCGCCGGAACTTCTGATCACCGTGACACCGACTGAAGTCGCCCTGGGTCTGCAGGTTGTGACGAGGGAGGGTGCCGCATGACTCAGCGGCTTCTCGACCCGGATCTCGCGGATGCGGCACGTCACCTGATTCTCGCCTGCCGGATCTCTTCGGCCGATGACCCGGTTCGCTACCGTGTGGTGTTGCGCGGCCGGCGGGAGCTCACCGATTTCTTCCGGACGGAATTGGGGTGGACCCTGCACATTCACGACGTTGGTGGGATGGTGCGGCTGCATAAGCGCCGTGACGATGTTCCCGGGGATCGCGGGCCGCGGCTGCAGCGGCGAAGTGGACGAGGCGAGTTGGCTCCCGCTGAGGTGCTGGTGCTGGCCGCGCTGGTCTGTGAACAGCTGTGGCGGCGTCCGCGGATCAGCCTGCGCGAGCTGTTGCAGTCGGTGGCTCAGGTGTGCGCTGCCGAGGCGGCCACGGGTCGGCTACCGGCTTTCCGGATCGTGGCGACGGACGGGGTCAGCAAGCGTGAAGCACAGGCCGCACGGGCGAACATTGTGGATGCGATAAAGCTGCTGCAGGTCGACGGGGAGATCGGCGTCGACGCGGACTTGGACCGGGCAGTGACAGACGAGAACGCTGAGGTGTTCATCACCGCTGACCGCGACAGCCTCGCTAACAAGTTCGCCTCGCTGTCACCGACGCTGTTGTCGTTGAGCGCCCGGGCCCCCGATCAGCACGTCGCCACGCTGACAGCGATCTCACTTCCGGATGCCGAGCCCGACGCCGTCGCGCAACGGCAGGCCAGCGTGGAGGGGCGCCGGCTGACCGCGCTGCGGCGGGTGGCGGACGACCCTGTCGCTGATCCGGACAACGACCCGAATCCGGTCGGATACCTCGCCACCTCGACCGGCCGGGAACGCGCGTTGAACATCGCCGCCGCGCTGGGGCTGGTCGCCAGCGTTCGCCGTGACTGGTGGGAGATCACCGACCCGACGGGAACCGCCTCTGACTTCGACTTCCCGCAGGGCCGCAAGACAGAGCGCCAGGGTGCGCTGGCCCTGCTGTCGCACCTGCCGCATCACGGCGCGTCCGAGGTAACCGCCGGGGAGATTACGACGATGTTCGAGGAGATCCGTCGAGACATGCCGCGGTGGGCGGCCGGCTATGCCGAACGACTGCCCGTTCTGGCCCGGGCCGCTGCTGGGGAACTGGTCACCGCCGGCCTGCTGCGGGTCACGGGCGATGAGGACCGGTGGCAGGTCACACCGGGCGTGCACCTGTGGCGCGTGCGGGCACGACATGGCCAGCCTGCTCGTCCGGGCCGCCACCGCACGGAAGCCGATTCGGACCCGAGGGAGGAGCCGGCGTGAGCCTCATCGCGCACCCGGGTCGACAGCCGATCGGGAGAAGCGACGATGCCGGCCCGGTGGCGGATTGGAACGACGGACCGGTCGCTGCCGACAGGTGGCAGCCGACCCGGGCCGGTGCGGTGAACTCGTGGGCGTGGACCGATGAGACGCTGATGTTCGCCGATGGCTGGCTGGCGCTGGCCGGGCCGAACGGATCTGGTAAGTCCTTGACCGCCTCGATGCTGGTCACCGTCCTGCTCGACGGCGAGGTGTCGCAGAAGGCGCTGTCGGTGTCTGGTGAGGCCGTCGGCACGCTGATAGACCGGCATACCGACCGCAACGCCAAGGAGGACCGTACCGGAGCGTGGTGGCTGGAGTACGGCTACCGCGATACTGGCACCGGCGAGGTTCGCTACCTGACGACCGGGTTGTGGCTGCGCTCGCAGAGCAGCGGCTTGCAGAAGGCGTTCTTCATCATGCCGGGTCGCGTCGGAACCGACCTCTTCCTCGCTCGACAGCGGGACCCGGTACCGGTCGAAGGGCTCGCCGAGCAGGTTGGCGCCGCGGACGGCCGATTGTTCACCTCCCATGACCGTCTTATCTTGAAGGTCCGGGACTATGTGAACCTTGCCGAGGAGAACCAGTACCGCGACGCGATCCGTACGACGTTGTTCGCGCCGTTGGACTCGGTGCAGTTCGACGCGCTCGTCGGAGTGTTACGCAGCCTGCGCAGCGTCCGCACCGCAGAGGCGATCTCCCCGAATCAGATGCGCGCGGTGCTGACCGAGGCGCTTCCGGCGCTGGATCCTCGCGCGTTGCAGTTCATCGCCGACACGATGGAACGCATCGCTGACCTTGAGGCACAGCTGAAGCAGGCCCGTGCCGAGATTCGGCAGCTGGAACAATCGGAGCAGCAGTACCAGCGCTACATTGACGCGATTATCGCCGAGGAAGCCGCCCGCTTGGCGAATGCCCAGACGGTCTTCGACGATCACGCCCGCGAGGCGCGCGCCGCCGAGCAGCAGTTGGCGGACGCGCAGGCACAGGTGGCGCGCGTGCAGGCCCGGCGCGAGGAACTGCGCCGCGAGATCGCCGGTGTTCGCGGCCGGCTCCAGGCTGCCGAGGGGGCGCTGCGTGAGCATGCCGGCGCCGAGCTTCCGCATCTCGAAGAACGCCTCACCGATCTACGCAAGCAGCAGTTCGAGCTGGAAGCGGCCGGTCTGGACTTGCAGGAAGAGTCACAACAGGCCACCCAGCAGGCAGCGGAGTGCGCCGATCAGTTCCGCAACAGTCAGCGCCATCTGACTGGGATCGGCTCGCGTCTACGCGCGACAGCCGGCGATGTCGGGGCGCATGCATTCGTCGATCGTCTCGCCGAGGTCACCGAACAGGTGACGGCAGCCACCAGCCTCGATCGGGACCCACCCACGATTGACCTCGCACAGATCGCTGAAACTCCGCGCGGCTGGATCGAGGCGCGCGAGACGGCTCTTGACGGCATCGACGCGATGCTGCACGAACATGACATAGCGCAGGTCGAACAACGGACCGAGGCCGGGCATCTCCGGGCCGCCGAGGAGGCCCAGGACCGTGCCGCCGACCGCGTTGGCGATGCCCGTGCCGAACGTCGTGCCGCCGAGCAGGACCTACTCGACGCATTGGACCGGTGGGAGGGTGGCCGGGTCCAGCTTCCGTCCGTTGCGGCGGACCTGACGATTGACGCCGAGGACCGCATCGCCCCCGACCGGTTGGTTGCCTGGCTGCATGAGGCGGGTACCGCAACGCGGGAACGGATCGCCCTGGCGGCCAGGGATCAGGACGTCGTGCACGGTACCCGCCTCGTGCACGCTGCCGAGGGTGCGGCACACCGGGCCGCGCAGGCTCGGGATGGGGCCGAACACGTCGCCGATCAGGCTCAACGTGCCCTGGAGAACGCGCAGGCGCAGGCTGACCTCGACCGTGCGGCCGTAGACGAACAGGCACGCCAGGCCCGAGCCGATCATGACGCGGCCGTGGACGCTGCCCACGCCGTCACCGCCGCCGCTGAGCACGCTCTGGCGGCCGGCCGGGTGGACGCCACCAAGGCGGCATCCGAGTGGAGCCGCCAGGTGGCCGGGTGGCGCACCGGGCTCGTCCACCTCAACGGCCGTACGGTGAGCCTGCCCGACGATCCGGATGCCATCGATCTGCGGCAGCCGTTCCTCGATCTGGAACGGGCCCATTCGGCGGCCGTCAACGGTCTGCAAGGCGCGATCGCCGAGGCAGAGCGTGCCGTCGAGGTTGCGAGGCAACGGGTCACCGGGATCGAGGACGAGCTCGAAAAGGCCCGACGGCAGCTGCCGGTGCCGCAGGCGCCGCCGTGGCGGGCGCCCCGCGATCCGGGTCGTGGCGTGCCGTTGTGGGCCGCCGTTGCTTTCGCCGAGCACATCAGTGCAGAACAGGCCGACCGTGTCGAAGGTGCGTTGCTGACCGCGGGGCTGCTGGACGCGCTGATCACTGCGGACCGCCTGGTCGGTGACGGTGACCTGGTGCTCGCCGGTGACGGTCCCGTGGGCGGGCAGAGTCTGGCCGACATTCTCGTTGCGGAGGACGGCTCGGGTGCCGACCCGCGGCACGTGGAATGGCTGCTGCGGGCCGTTGCGGTCGACCTGGCCGGCAGCGACCTCAGCATCGGGCACCTGCGCACCGGCAATGTGATCGCGTCGGCTCCGCCGAACTACCGGGCCACATTCATCGGCCGGGTCGCCCGCGAACGGGCGCGGCTCGCGCTCGTCGCCGACCTCGAACAGCGGCTGGGCACCGCGCGTCACGACCTTGAGGCTGAGAAGCAACACGTTGCACACCTTGATGCCGCTGTCCGCGCGTCTCTGCGGGAGCGGGATGACTTCCCTTCCGCCGACGCGGTTGCCATGGCGCGCGCGCAGGTCAGCCAACTGCAGCTCGGCGTCGCGAAAGCTCAGCAGCAAACCACGCAGGCACTGGCCACCGCCGCAGCGCAGCTCACCGGGCTGCTCGCCGAGTTCGATGCTGTCCGCAATGGCGTGGACAGGGCGGTGGAGACTGCCCTCCGACGACGTGAAGAGGCGTCTGGCGCACTAGAACGATCGAGGCGGGATGAGTCCGATGCCAGCGCTGCCCTGGCCACCGCGCGGGGAGAGTTGGCGGAGGCCACTGAGCGACGCGATGAGGCCCGGACGGCTCAGCAATTGTGCATCGCTGAGGAACAGCGATTCCCCGACGTGGAGCATCTGCGTCGCACCATCCGTGATGAGGACGTCGCCGAACGGGACGAGGTCGCCGCCCGCGCCTCTGTCGATGAGCATCGCCGCCGGCACCAGCGTTCCAGTGACCGCGTCCGCGTGGCGCTGCGCGCACTGCATACTGCTGCGACGCTGCCCGACGGCGCTGTCCTGCCAACCGACCGAGAAGTGTTGCGGCGGCACCGGGGTCTGATCGCTGCCCTGCTGCAGCAGATCGGGGACTGGCAGAGCGCCGGGCAGCGGGCCCTCGACTTGCTGGCGACAGCCCAGCGCGAGCAGCGGGCCGCGGACCGGGTCGCCATCCGGTTCCAGAAGGCGGTTGCCGCCGCAGGCCAGATCCGGCTCGCCGCCGAAGAGCTGGACGCCCGGGTGGAGCAGACTCGGACGCTGTACGGGGCGGAATATGCCGAGCTACGGCAGACGAAAGACCAGCTCGCTGACGAACTGACCGACAAGCTGGCCGAGGTCGAGCGACGCGAGGCCGAGTTCCGTACGCATGACAATGCTGCGGTTGCCGCCGCCACGACGCTTGAGAAGATTGCGCCGCGTCGTCGAGAGGCGGATCAGCACCGCACCGACTGCTTCGATCGAATGTGTCTGCTGATCACCCATGGCTTCGCCGAAGTGCCGCAGACGCTGCCGCGTGATGGCGACAACCGGCCGGCCAACCTGACCGCCGCGCTCACCTGGTCGCGTCAGCTGCTTGCCGGCAAACCCACCACCAGCGCCCGGATGGACACCCTGAGGATCGCTCGGGAACGGGTGCAGAAGCAGCTTGAGAGCACGATGCGGTCCGTCAACCAGGCCCTCGCAGAGTTCGACCAGCAGCTCGACAGCACCACCCTTGAGGGCACGGAGTGGCGGCGTGTCACGCTCGCTGCACCTAACGCCGCGGTCGGCGAGGATCTGCGGCAAGCCGCTGAGACGCTCCGCGCTACGGCCGAAGGCCTCGAACGAGATCTGCGTCAGGACGTCAAAGCGACGCTCAAGACGTCGATGTTCACCCAGCTGCGGCGTGACATCCAGACCCGCCGTGAGGCGGCGAGGGAACTGGTTCGGCAGATTCGGGCCACCCTTGAGAACGTTCGGACCGGTGTGGCCCGCGTCGGCGTGCAGGTCGACTGGAAGGTTCGCGACGACGGCAACTCCCAGCAGATGGTCGCCCTGCTCACAGCGCCGCCCTCCGACGAGGTCTTCGATCAGATGTATGAGATCCTGCGGGAACGGATGGAGGATGCCGGCGAGGAAACCTGGGCCGAACGTGTCGCCCACACCTTCGACTACCGCTCCTGGCACCATTGGGAGATCAGCGTCACGCACAGCAGCTTCGGTGCCGACCAGTTCAAGCCGGTCAACACCCGATCCAACCCGCTCAAGAGCCTGTCCACCGGTGAATCCCGTCTCGCGACGATGCTCCCGCTGTTGGCCGCGGCCTGGTCGATGTATTCCGGCGACACCTACCAGGGGCCTCGCCTGCTGTCCATCGACGAGATCGACGCCGCCTTCGACGACCGTAACCTGCGCCAGATCCTCACCCTGCTGCGAACCTGGGATTTCGACGTCCTTGCGACCACGCCCACCATCGCCCCGCTGATCAAACGCGAAGCTCAGAGCGTCGTTGTTCACGAAGTCATCACCGACGGCCGGCACCGTGTGACCGTCCCGTGGTTGTGGAAGGGTAGCGGGGAACCGACGCCCCTCCCCCTCGCCGTTCCTACCGCGAGCACGACGCCGGTGGGGCACTGAACGATGCCGGCTGACCTCACCTACCTGGCGGAGGACGTCGACCTGCGTCCTCTGTGGCGCGCCGTCCATGGACGTCTGTGCGCCGGTGCCCGTCCCGAGGCGATCAACACGGTTCGGGTCCCGACGCTGAGCACGGCCGGCATCGCGCAACTGCGGACCTGGCTCGACACCTCCGTTCGTCGGCGCCGCGGCACATCCGCCGTCACCGTGTCCGGCGATACCGCCACGGTCCCGCTGCGAGAGCTCCTCGCCGTGCTCGGCATCGATCGAGAAGCGCTCGTCGCACTGGTCGAGAAGGCGGTGGGGGAACCGGTCATCGACCGTAGTGCCGCTGCGTTGGCCGCGGCGGACCGTCGTGCGCGGCTGTGGCAGTACGCGACCGAGGAGCTTCCCGACGTACCGCAGCTCGTCGCCCGGATGCGGGTGAGCGGCGTCGGCGAGGACGATACCGAGGTCCGGCACAGCATCGCGGCGCTCGCCGCAGCGCTGCGACGCCTTCCGGCCCGGCCACCGGTGCCTTTGGCGAAGCTCGCCCACGACATCACCGGCGACCCGCACTATTTCGACCTGACCACCCTCAACGGGATCCGCCTCGTGGCCGCCGTCGCCGAACGCACCGGCCAAAGCGAGCCGAGTCGGCCGGATCTGGTACGCGCGCTGCTGGCCACCGTCGGTGTCATTGCGGACCGGTTGTACGCGACCGTCCTGCTCTTCAACGTCGAGGCTGTCGGCGACGGGCCGATCGACCGACGGCTGCGTGATTCACCAGCGCCCGTGGCGCTCACCCTGCTCGACCTTGTACATCATCCGCCCATTCTCGCGCCGCAAACCCTGACGGTCGTGGAGAACCCGTCGGTCATGGAGGTCGCTTTCATTGCCGGGGTGCGGCAACCGATCGCTTGTACCAGCGGCCAGTTGCGCGCGATCGATCATGTGTTTTTTCAACTCGCTGTCGCGCACGGCGTGCGTCTGCGGTACGCCGGTGACATCGACCCCGCGGGAAAGCAGATCGCCGCAGTCGTCGCGTCGACCTACGGTGCCGAGATCGTCGCGATGGATGACGACGTCGCCTCCGAAGCTCGGCATCACCCGCCGGCTGCACCCCGGCCCAGGCCGCGCGAAGGTGAGCAGTCCCCCACGTGCGCTGGCGCAGCGACCCCGGTCTTCCAGGAACACGACGTCCTTCTCGCGAGAATCCTCGCTGCTCACCGGCTCTGACCCCGCGTGGACCGGCGGCACCGCCCTACCCGTTGATCGTGCCTCGTCGGTCGCGGCACGGTGCCGCACGTCCGGGTCGCGCATATCCGAGCGTTTCCTCCAGGTGCGGTGCCAGCTTTTTGGCTGCAAGTAGCTGCCGCTTTTTGCGGCCCACATGGTGTCGCGGGCATTGGTTTCGGGCCGCCTATCGTCGGCAGCGTGACGCCCCGTTGAGGGGTCGCGGCGCGGTGGTTTCCGCGCGGTCGGTGCTCCGGCGGCACCGATGCCGCCGTCACCCCGTACTTCGCCGCCGCGTTCGCCCGGATGAAGGCAATGTCCACCCGCAGGCACGACCCGGCCGGTGCCTCCCGCCCGTTCGACGTCGAGCGCGACGGCTTCGTGATGGCGGAAGGCGCGGGCGTCGTGGTGCTCGAGACCGAACAACACGCCCGCGGCCGGGGTGTCCGGCCACGAACCCACCTGCTCGGCTACGGTGCGTCCACCGACGCCTACCAAGCGACCACCCCTGCGCCCGACGGTGCCGGCGTCGAGCGTGCCGTGCGCACCGCCCAGGCCGAGGCCGGACTGGGTAGCGACGACATCGGCCACGTGAACGCGCACGGCACGTCCACTCCGCTTAACGACGTGACCGAGGCAGCCGCCGTGCGGCGGGTATTCGGTGGGGACACGGTCATCACCTCGACCAAGGGGGTGACCGGCCATCCCCTCGGTGCCGCTGGTGCCATCGAGGCCGTGTACACCGTTCTCGCCCTGCGGCACGGCCTCATACCACCCACCGCCAACGTGCAGGCGGTGGAGCCCGCCGTCGACCTGGACGTCGTCGTTGACTTGCCCCGGAAGAACCAGGGCACTGCCGCGGTCTCCAACTCCTTGGGCTTCGGCGGACACAACACCGCCCTCGTCATCGCCGTCACCTGACTCCGGCCGCCGCCAGACCGCCCGGCGACGGGCCCCTCGGTAGGCGGCTACGGCTCGGCGGGGCGGGCGAGTCGGCGATGCGCCTCGGGGTGAGCAGGGGCCTATGGTGTCGGTTACCCCATGGGTGGCAGGGCGCGATGCCCGAACAGCGGGCCGATTGCCGCATGGTGCGGTTCATGCGGCAGTACGCGACCGCCAGTGCCCATGTGTGGAAAAACGCTTTCACCGTGGTGACGGCCTGCCCCTCAGGCGACGGCGGCGCGGGGTTGCGTGGTGAGGCCGGTGAGGACGAGGGCGAGCCAGCGGGTGCGGACGGCTGGCGGCTGGTCGGTGGGGGCGGTGGCGACCAGGAGGTAGATGTCGTCGACGGTGATGTCGGGATGAATCTGACCTTCGGCCTTTCCGTGTTCGATGAGCTTGGCCAGGGCGGTGCTGGCGCGCTGTTCGGCGGTGGTGTCGGTGGGGTATGCCCCGAGGGCGTGGGCGGCGGCCTTGACGCCGTGGTTGGTTGCGGATGCCTCGACTACGTTGCCGAGGAATGTGGTGATTTCGCATAGGGCGGGTGAGCCGGCGGCGGCCCGTCGGTGGGCGGCTTCGGCGTCGTCGGCGACGTGGGCGGTGTACTCGGCGATGACTGCCGCGACTAGGTCCGCCTTGTTTGGGAAGTGTCGGTAGAGGGTCCCGACGGCCACGCCGGCTGCGGCGGCGATCTCGGTCATGCCGACGTTCGGCCCGTGCAGGGTGATCTGGTTGCGGGCGGCGTCGAGGATCTTCGTGCGGTTACGGATGGCGTCGGCGCGTGGGGGTCTGGTGTTGGTCACGGTCGGTCTCCGAGCGGGGACGGGGCGAGCGTGCGCTTGCGTTAAGCTGAACCATGGTTCATGATAGCCGTGAACCGAGGTTCACTTTATCGGATGGAGGGCTGGGATGACCAACAAGACCGCGCTCGTCACCGGAGCATCGTCCGGCATCGGCGAGGCCACCACACTGCTACTGCAGGAACTCGGCTACACCGTGTATGGTGCCGCCCGTCGCGCCGATCGCCTGCGACCGCTAGCTGTCCGCGGAGTACGTCCGCTGACGATGGACGTGACCGATGACGCGTCCATGACCAGCGGGATTGCGAGGATCATCGAAGAGACGGGGCAGCTTGACGTTCTGGTCAACAACGCAGGGTACGGCTCGTACGGCGCGATCGAGGACGTGTCGCTCGACGAGGCCCGCCGTCAGTTCGAGGTCAATGTCTTCGGTGCCATGCGTCTGACGCAACTCGCCCTGCCCTCCATGAGGGCGCGACGCAGTGGCACCATCGTCAACATCACCTCGATGGGGGGAAAGATCCACACCCCGCTCGGCGGCTGGTACCACGGAACTAAGTTCGCCCTCGAGGCCCTCTCCGACTGTCTCCGGCTTGAGGTCAAACAGTTCGGGATCGACGTCGTGGTCATCGAGCCCGGCGGTATCCAGACCGAGTGGGGCGCAATCGCCGCCGACCATCTCAAGAAGACCTCCGGCAGCGGCGCATACACCGCGCAGGCCACGGCGGTGGCCAGCAGCCTCAGCTCGGAAGCTAACGCCCGACGCAACTCACCTCCTCAGGTCATCGCCGACGCGATCGGCAGGGCCGTTACCGCCAAGCGGCCCCGCACCCGCTACGCCGTCGGCTTCGGTGCTCGCCCCCTCATCGCCGCGAGGAGCCTCCTTCCCGACCGTGCCTTCGACACACTCATCGCCCGCGCCAGCGGTGTACCGACCTGACACCCGATTCCGCCCGTACGAGCGAGGGACTCGACACCCATGCGGCATGTCGCTGGTTCAGGCAGCCACGTCCAGCGCTGATCTGGCGGACCAGGCCGGGTATGTCCCCGGCAGGGTCGAGGTCCCGTCGCATGCAAGCAGCAGCGCTCCGGTTCCACGTAGGACGAGAACCTCCAGGCCAGGGACATCGGCTCCCTCCAAGGGACTGCGTGGATCTACGCAGTCCCCGCTGCGCCGCCGGTGGCTGCGATCTCGCACCCACGATGTCCTAACAGTCGTTGGTAGACAGCGTCGGCGTTCATCCGACAGCGGTAATCTTCCATTGTTGGTTAAGGCTGCCGGTGTCGCCGTACTGAGCGAGGACGGCACCGTTGGTGCTGTTGCCCACGCCGTCGATGTACATGCCGGTGGCCCGGTTTTTGATCCGGACGTTGTTGGCGGCAGTGAGCACGGTCCACTGCTGGTTGGCGCTGGTGCTGCTGGCGTACTGGCCGACCGCGGCACCGTTGGCGGTGCGTCCCATGCCGTCCAGGTAGAGACTGGTTGTCCGATTCCTGATGCGCACATAGGTACCGCTGTTCTCGATTACCCACTGCTGGTTCGTGCTGCTGCTGTCGCCCCACCCGGTCGCGTTGGCGCCGTTGTTGGTGTTGCCCATGCCATCGATGTACAGGCTCGTGCTCGCGTTGCGGACGCGAACGTACGTGCCGCCCCCGTCACCGACTCCCCACGCATATCGGAGTCGGGTCAGGCCGGACGGGTTGACCAGCGACAAGTTGATGTTCGAACCGCTGCCGCTCTTGCTGGTCATGCTGTACCAGTCATTGTCACGCAGGCCTGGCCAGAACACACTGCCCATTTCTGCGCTGCGTAGGTAGCTGCTCACGCCACGCAGGTAGTCGGCGAAGAAGGACCCGCTCGGGACGCTGTAGTCGATCGGGTCGTACTCGATGCCGTCCTTGACGCCGCGTCGCATCGGCCCGCCCCACTCGGTCGCGACCGTCCGGCTGGCGTGCTGCCCGACGTAGCCGGCGATGTGGTTCGCCCACGACGTCTCGTCTTCGAAGGGAGGAGTCACGTTCATCGTGTAGTCGTGCACCCCGAGCAGTGTGCCGTTCAGGCGAGCGTCGTTGCCGACTACGACAACGTTGGTGGCGAATCCGGTGCCGTCCAGGATAATGCGGCCGCGCGGTATGTTGAAGTACCGGTTCAACCAGGTGTAGTACATGTTGTTCAGGTCGGTCGCGCTGTAGCCCCACGGCTCGTTGATGACCTCGAAGTAAGCGTTCGTGTTGCTGCCGTACCTCGCCACCACGGTGTCCCACATCTGGTGGAACGCGGTCATGTTCGAAGGGCGGCCGCCGCTGTGCGCCCAGTACGGCAGAATCACTTTGCCCTTGCTGAGCGCATTGTCGATCGCACCGGTGTATGTTCCCCAGTAGCTGGCCACTGTCGGCTCATTGATCGGCATCCGCACCGTATTGGCGCCAGTGATGGCGTACATCTGGCCGATGACCCGGTCCGCCACCGTCGATGCCGAGGTGTAGGTGTCAGCTGAGCCGAGACCGGAAACGTACACCACTCCGTTGACGAAATTGTCCCGGCTGTCAGCCCAGTTCAGGCCCCTGAACTGACTCGTGGACGCCACTGCCGGGTGCGCGCTCGGGACCACTACTGCACCCATTGAGGCGAGCACCGCCGCCAACAGCACCCACATCGTCGTAGGCCAGTTGCGTTGTCGCCTTACTTGATTGATGAATGCCATTGATCGCTCCTGTCAGTGGTACATCAGTGATATGGCTGTGGCGTCCACGCCCGAGGGCGCCAAGTGGGCGGAGGAATACGCCGTCGACACGGCCGGTGAGTCGACACCGCCTCAGGCTGAGGCACTGCCGTAACCAGTGGCCGACCATGCGGCCGGGGCCGGGCAGCTGGGCACCGAGCGTGGAAAGCTGCCCGGCCATCTGCCCTTGACTCGGAGATCGTCTGGTCCCTATCCGTGATCAAGGACCGTCAGATACCCGGGCACGTGACCTGCGGGCCAACGCTGATTCGTCGCCGTGATGCGGTGGGCCGGTGCAGGGTGGTGGCCTGCGCCGGCCCGCCGTTCCCGTCGCCGGAGGTCCGCCCGGGTCAAGGTGTGGTCAGGTCGAACTTCCGTATGGTGACCGCGCCACCCAGCGACTGGGTGGCGTAGTTGAACATGGCGAACCGGTACGCCATGAAGAATTGCCAGGCGTGGTTGAGGGTGAACGCCGGACCGAGGCTGGTGAACGTGTTGCCGTCGGTGCTGTAGGAGAACCGGGCCTGTCGTCCGGCGCCGGGTCTGACGTCGGCGTTGACGCGTAGCCAGATCCGTGTGCCGCTGATCGGCGCGCTGGCCCGTTCGGTGCCGGTGCCGGTGGTCTGCCAACTGCTGTTCATCGTCAATCCGTCGGTCATCACCACCCTGGTGGTGCCGTTGTCCCTGCGCAGCCCGATCCAGGCCGATGAGTCCCGTAGCAGGGCCAGGCCGGCGCGGTCGCCATTGACCATGGCGGAGTGGTCCAGTTCAATCGTCGCGGTCGAGGATGGTCCCTGGATCCGGTGGGTCAGCGTGTTGCGTGCCTGGTAGAGGTCGTTGGTCACGGTGGCGGTCTGCAACCGCAGTCCGTTGTTGACCGACCAGCGGGTGTTGTCGGGGTTGTGGTTCCACTCCCACTGTGGTCCCAGGGTGGTGCCGGCGAACGTGTCCGCGCCGATCATCGGCTTCACCGGCCGGGGCGGGCGCGGCACGTTCGGGTACGGGTAGTTCGCACCCCACCGCCCGTTGACGGTCTGCAGCACCGGCCAGTCCGCGTTCCAGGTGATCGGGGCAAGGGTCGGAATCCGCCCGCCGGGGTAGGCGTCGATGAACGCCATGTAGTACCAGTCACCGTTCTGGGTCTGCACCATCCCGCCCTGGTGCGGCACCGAACCCGGCTCGCCCTGGATCGGACCGGGCAGGTTCAGCAGCACCTCCTTCGTTTCGTACGGGCCGAACGGACTGCGTGAACGCAGCACGTACTGACCGTTGGCGGGTTTCGTGAGCCAGATGTAGTAATACCCGTTGCGCTTGTAGAACCGGGCACCCTCGATGTAGCCGATGTTCGACGGCGAGGTCCACACCTGCTGGGCGCGGACCTGGGACAGGCCGTCGGCCGACAACTGGGCGACGCTGATGTTGGTGCTCCCGTATGCCACGTACATGGTGTCGTTGTCGTCGATCAGCAGACCGGCGTCGTAGTAGCAGTTGTTGATCCGGGACCGCTTCTGCCATGGGCCCTCGACATTGGTGGCGGTGTAGACGTAGGTACGGTTGAACTCGGTGCACCCGATCCAGTAGAACGTCTTGTTACTGGGCCGGTAGTTGAACGCCGACGCCCAGATCCCCTTCACGTACGCCCGACCACCGGTCAGGTTGTAGTTGCTCGACTCGAAGTCCAGGTTCGGCACGGAGTGACCGACGAACTCCCAGTTCACCAGGTCGTACGAGCGCAGGATCGGCGCACCCGGCGAGTAGTGCATGGTGGATGCCGAGTAGTAGTAGGCGTCGCCCACCCGGATGATGTCGATGTCCGCGAAGTCCTGCCACAGCACCGGATTGGTGAACGTCGACGACGGCGGCCACGGGCCAGTCGTGGGAGACGGTGGCGTCGTCGGCGGCGACGTCGTCGGCGGGGGCGCGGTGGTGGTGGGGACGGGACCACCCGTGGTCGGCGTGACAGTGCCGGTGCAGATAGTGCCGTTCAGGGCGAAACTCGTGGGAACCGGGTTGGACGTCGTCCAGGTGCCATTGAAACCGAAGCTGACGTTTCCGCTGGTCGGAATGCTGGCGTTCCACCCGACGTCGGCAACCGTCACCTGGATGCCGGATTGGCTGACCGTGCCGTTCCAGAGCTGCGCTACGGTCTGCCCGGCGGCGAAGGACCAGGCCAACTGCCAGCCGTCGACCGGATCACCGAGGTTCTTGACCGTCACATCGGCACCGAATCCTCCGGACCACTGGCTGGTCACCGTGTAGGTGACCTGACAACCAGCGGCAGCCGAGGCCGAGGCGGACACGAGCCCGCCGGCCCCGGTGACCACGACGGCTGTCGCGACCGCCAGGCCGAGCCGGTAGCGGGTGCGCTGCATGGAAATCCTCCTACCAGGTGGATCGATCATGAGTGGGAATGGGTGCGCTGCCCGGACCCGCCGACAGGTCGGTCGGTCGCTCACAGAACCCCGGCCGTCACCGCGGGCGCTCTTGGGCATGCCGCTCGGCCCGGCCGACGGCGGGGGCAGCCGCCGGCTCAGCGCCAGAGCGCCGCGTTGTCGAAGTTGGCGGGTTCGGTTTCGCCACCGGCGCCGACCGTGTCGGTGGTGGTGATGGTGATGGTGGCGTCGGGCAGTCCGGCGGATCGGGCAGTGATGGTCGTCGTGCCGGCGTAGTAGGAGCGGAACTCGATGGCCGCCTTGCCGTCGAAGGTCTGGGTGCCCGGGGTGAAGGTGTACGACTTGCCGCCGGGCAGGATGCCGGGACCGCTGGTGACGGTCAACGTGACGGCGCGCGTGTTGTTGACCCATGCGCCTGCGGCGTTACGCATCGTCACCACGAGTTGGGTGTCCGTGGTGCCGTCGTTGGTGATCGTGGTCGGGGCGTACCGTCCGGGCTCCAGGGTCATCCGGGTCGCGGTCCCGCTCGTGGATTGTTCGCGGGCGGCCGGTGTGGGGTCGGCGAGGTTGGCGCTGCTCGACCAGCGTGCCTTGTTGGCTCGGTACCAGTACCACTGGTTCTTCGGTAGCCGGTAGAAGTCGATCATGCCCATCCGGGCGAAGCTGGCGTCCATGATCGTGCCGTGGTCGAAGCCCGCCCAGATGGCCAGTCCCGCGCTGCCGGTGGTGAGCTTGAACCGGGTGCCGTCGGTCGGGTCCTTGACGTCGCCGTACGTCGGGTCGTAGGTGCCGGGCCGGTCGGAGGTGTAGGACCCGTACTCGGAGACGACGTTCGGCATCCAGGTGTTGGTGATCTTTCCACCGTCCCCGTTGTAGCCGGCGATGTCGCAGACGGAGAGTTGGTCGAGCGCGCTGCGTTGGACGCCGCCCATCCCGGCCTTGCGGGTCGGGTCGAGTTGGTGGGAGTAGTCCCGCATCCGGCTTACCAGGGCCTTGGCCTTGCTCAGGGTGCCCGAGGCGGTGAAGAACACCTCGTTGCCCATGGACCAGTTGATGATCGAGGGGTGGTTGCGGTTGACCCTGATCATGTCGCGTAGGCCGTCCAGGGCGCTCTGTTCGAAGGTGGCCTGGTCGGTCGTCTTCTGCGGGTAGCCGTCCGCCAGGTAGTCGCTGTACCGGCCGGTGGGGGTGGGTTCCCGGCCAGCGGTCGCGGTGGCCCAGAAGGTGCTCTCGGACCAGAGCATGAGACCGAGTCGGTCGGTGGCGTCGGCGAAGGACGGGTCGTGCGGGTAGTGCGAGCCCCGGACGAAGTTCATGCCGGCCTCGCGGAGGTAGCGCACGTCGCGGTCGAATCCCGAGTCGGTGACGGCGTTGCTCCATCCACCGTGGTCCTGGTGGTCGTTCGCCCCGAACAGCAGCGTCTTCGTACCGTTGAGGTAGAAGCCGTCGACCTTCCACTGGGCGCTGCGGAAACCGAACGTGGTGCGGTAGGTGTCGGTGATCGTGCCGCTGCCGATCACCCCGTCCGCCGTGGTGTCGGTGACGAGCGAGGTGGTCACGGTGTAGAGCGCCGGATTGTTCGGTGCCCACAGATCGAGAGCCTGGATCATGCCCGCAGTGTTCGACAGGCTGCCGCTGAGCGCGTCGAGGGTCGTCGAGGCCGCCCCGCCGAGGGTCCGCACCGGCGAGCTGAAGGTCGCCAGCACGGTGTTCGACCCCTGCCGGCGTACCTCCTGGCGGGCGTAGACGTCGATGGGCGAGGCGTTGTCGTTGCGTACCTCAGTCTGCACCCTGACGTTCGACCGACGGGCGGCGAGGTTCGCGCGCAGGTCCGTCTCGCTCGGATACTGCGACGGGTCGATGTTGCGGTAGTAGGCGGCGTTGCTCGTGTCCCAGGTCGGGTTGGTCAGCGCGGGCGTGGTAACGAAGGTGCCGTACCAGGCGACGTGGACGTTGTTCGTGACGTTCAGGAAGACGTCCCGGTAGATGCCGCCGCTGAACTGGTGGTCACCGGTGCGCGGGGCCAGGTCCGCCCGCCAACCGTTGTCCACCCGTACGGCCAGCACGTTGTCGCCGGTGCGCAGCGCGTTGGTGAGGTCGAAGGTGAACCCGGTGAAGCCACCACGGTGGGTGCCGGCCCTGGTTCCGTTGACCCACACGTCGGTGACCGAGAACGAACCCTCGAATTCGATCTCGACCCGCCGGCCGCTCCACGACGTGGGCACGGTCAGGTGCCTGCGGTACCAGCCGACACCGACGTGGAAGGACTGTCCGTTGGTCGTGCCGCCCACGTCGTAGGGGGCGTCGAAGTCGTGCGGCAACGCCACCGGCACCCAGGTGCTGTCGTTGAAGTCAGGGTTCTGGGCTCCGGACACGTCCGCACGGATGAACCTCCAACTCCGGTTGAGGTTGATCTTCTCCCGTGCGACCGACCCGTCCGGTGGGGCGGTCGGGGACGGGGTGGTGGGGGTCGGGGTGGGCGTGGCCGGTGTCTCCGGTGGGGTGGGCGTGGCCACCCCACCGGTGCACACGGTGCCGTTCAGGGTGAACGCCGTGGGCACGGGATTGCTGCCGGGCGTCGAGCCGTTGAAGCCGAACGCCGCGTTCCCGCCGGTGGGGATAGTCGCGTTGTAGCTCACGTTGGTGACGGTGACCTGGGCTCCGGACTGGCTGACTGTGCCGTTCCACAGTTGGGTGACCGTCTGCCCGGCGGCGTACGACCAGGACAACCGCCACCCGTCGATCGGATCACCGAGGTTGGTGACGGTGACCGCCGCGCCGAAGCCACCCGGCCAGGAACTGGTGACCGTGTAGTCGACCCGACAGCCCGCGGCGGCCTGGGCGGCGGTCGCCACCAGCCCACCCGTGCCCGCCAGCACGGCGGCGAGGACGAGACTCCTGATCTTCATTGCTACCTCCTTCGTTGACCGGGACGGGTGGGACGACATCCGACCTCGCCGGGGTGACCGGGGCGAGGTCGGGCTGCGCCTGCGGTCTGTCAGGTCGTGGTGCAGGTGAGGATGGGTGTCGTCGCTGAGCCGCCGGCGGTGAAGCCGAACGTGGTGGATGCGCTGGCGGCGAGGTTGCCGTTCCATGCCTCGTTGGTGACGTTCTGGGTGCTGCCGGCGGGGGTGTTGCGCCCGCCCCAGAGTTGGGTGATGCTCTGCCCGTTGGCGAGCGTCCAGCTGACCCGCCAGCCGGTGATAGCGCGGGCGCCGGCGGTCACCGTGACCTCACCCTGGAAGCCACCCTGCCACTGGCCGACGGTCTGGTAGCTGGCCGTGCACCCGCCCGGCCCGGGGCTCGTCGGCGGCGTCGTGGGTGGCGTCGTCGGCGGAGTGGTGGGGGGCGTGGTCGGGGTGGTGCCGGCGAACTGGGTGAAGAACCGCCACACCTCGCCCGGGACCCAGGTCCGGCTGCCGCTGTCACCGCCGGCACCGTCCTGCGGCGCGGCGATGTGCCCACCGTCGAACGCCGCCCACACCACCGGGTAGCCGGATCGGCAGCCGGAGTAGCTGTAGACCGTGTGGGTCAGGCTCCCGGCCCTCGGCTCCGGCGGGCTCGCCGCCGTGCATCCGTTGTTGCGGACGAAGCGGTCCCGCAGCGCCCGTCCGCTGGCGATGTTGTCACCGATACCGTGTACGCCGAGGTAGGCGATCGGCTGGGTGCCGCCGCTGCATCCGCTGAGCGTGCCGGGGGACGACTGGACCGCGACGGCGCGGAAGACGTTCGGCCGGGCACAGGCCAGGGCGTAGCTCATGCCGCCGCCGTAGCTGAAGCCGACGGAGAAGCGTTGTGTCGTGTCGATGCACAGGTCGCTCTCGATCCGGCGGAGCATGTCGTCGACGAAGGTGACGTCCTCACCGCCGGTGTTGGCCCAGCCGTTGCCGATGCCCTGCGGTGCCACGAAGATCGTGCTGTTGTTCGACAACCGCAGCAGGCCGTAGTACGCCCAGACGTCGCGCTGCACCGTCTGACCGGTCGCGACGTCGACGGCGGTTCCACCCCACCAGTGGAATCCGAACACCAGCCGGTACTGGCGGTTGCGGTCGTACCCGTCGGGGAGCTTCAGGATGAAGCTGCGGTTCTTGCCGCCGCTGGAGATGGTGTAGGTGCCGTTACCCAGGGTGGGGGCCTTGCCGCAGCCCGCTGTCGCGGCCAGTGGGCTGACCCCGGCGGCGGACGCGGCACCGGGGCCACCGGTCAGTGCGGCGCCGGCCAGCGCGGCGACGAGTACCGCCGCGGTGGCCAGCGCGCCGACGATGGACGAACGTCTTGCCATGTCATGACTCCTCTATCGGTCCTGTGCGGGGTCCCTGCTCAGACGGCTGCGTCCCGGACACCGGTGAGGTCGCGGGCGGGCCGGGACAACCCGCCCGCGACCGGTCGGCTACCTGGTGCAGGTGACGCCGTTGAGGGTGAACGCCGTCGGTGCGGCGGCGTTGCCGGTGTGGTTGGCCTGGAAGCCGATGCTGACCGAGGCGCCGGGGGCGATGGTCGGGTTGTAGCTGACGTTGCGGGCGGTGACCTGGCCGGAGGCGGGCGTGTAGGTGGCGTTCCATCCGGAGGTGATGCTCTGCCCGCCGGGCAGGGTGAAGACCAGCGACCAGCCGTTGACCGGGGTGCTGCCGGTGTTGGTGACGGTGAGGTCCTCGGTCAGGCCGGTGCTCCACGCGTTGACCGTCGTGGTGACCGCGCAGCCCCCGCCGGCCGGCGGCGGGGTGGTCGGCGCGGGCGTGGTCGGGCCGGGCGTGGTCGGTGCGGGGGTCGTCGGGCCGGGGGTGGTGGGTGCGGGCGTGGTGGACGTGAACTGGGTGAAGAACCGCCAGGTCTCGGCCGGCAGCCAGGTGCGGGTGCCGCTGTCACCGGGTGCGCCGTCCTGCGGGGCGGCGATGTGCCCCTCGTCGAAGGCCGCCCACACCACCGGGTATCCGGCCCGGCAGCCCGAGTAGGTGGTGCTGCGGTGGGTCAGGCTGCCTTGGCTCGGCTCGGGCGGGTTCTGCGCGGTGCAGCCGTTGTTGCGGACGAACCGGTCGCGCAGCGTGCGTCCGCCGGCGATGTTCAGGACGCCGTCGCGGATGCCGTGCGCGCCGAAGTAGGCGATCGGCTGGGTGCCGCCGCTGCACCCGCTGAGCTGCCCGCCGGAGTAGACCGCCACGGCCCGGAAGACGGTGGGCCGGGCGCAGGCGACGGCGTAGCTCATCGCGCCGCCGTAGCTGAAGCCGAGGGCGAACCGCTGGGTGGTGTCCACACACAGGCCGGCCTCGACCCGGCTGAGGATGTTGTCGACGAAGGTGATGTCCTCCCCGCCGGCGTTACCCCAGCCGTTGTTCAGGCCCTGCGGCGCGACGAAGATGGTGCTGTTGTTCGCCAGCCGTTGCAGGCCGTAGTAGGACCACACGTCGCGCTGCACGGTCTGGCCGGTGGCGACGTCGGTGGCGGTGCCGCCGACCCAGTGGAAGCCGAGCACCAGCCGGTACTGCCGGTTGGCGTCGTAGCCGTCGGGCACCCGCAGGATGAAGCTGCGGTTCTTGCCGTTGCTGGTGATGGTGTGGGTGCCGCTGGCCAGGGTCGGGGCCTTGCCGCAGCCGGCCGTCGCGGCCGTCGTCCCGACGTCCGCGGCGCGGGCGGAGGCGCCCAGGCCGCCGCTGACCATCGCGGTGCCCAGGCCCAGGGCCAGCAGCATCGCCGCGGCTACCGACCCGAGTCTCGATCTGCGTCCTGTCATCAGGTGTCTCCTCGTACGTGGGGGTGGAGGTGGTCCCACCCCGGCCACGGTGGGACGGACGGCCGGGGCGGAGCGGGGCGTCAGCGGAACTGCCACCAGTTGACGTTGAACAGGTTGCCGCTGCCGCCGGCGAACCTGAGGTACACGTCCTGGGTCCCGATGGCGCCGCTGACCGGGCAGGTGACCGTGGTCCAGGTCTGCCAGCCGCCGGTCACCGGGACGGTGCAGGTGCCCACGGTGGTACCGGTGGCGCTGCCCAGCCGTACCTCGATGCGGCCACCGGTGGTCGCCGACGCGACCCGGGCGGTGAACGAGGTGGCACCAGTGCCGAAGGCGACCCCCTTGACCTTGATGTAGTCGCCGTTGTTGAGCCAGCCGACGTTCATCCCGCCCTCGCTTGACGGCTCGGTCTCCACCCCGACCGACCAGGCGATCGTCTCGGCCTCCTGGCGTAGGTACGGGTTGAGGGTGCCGACCTGCGGGGCGCCGGAGGTGGTCATGTTGATGGTCGGGATGGTGCCGTCGGCCCGGTAGCTGAACTTCTCCACCGCCACCGAGCGGGTGAAGCCGCCGCCGCCCGGCAGCGCGCCGTTGTGGTAGAAGAAGTACGAGCCGCCGTTGAAGTCGATGACGGCGGGGTGGTTGGTGAAGCTGGTCCCCTGCCGGGGCATGATCGTCCCCCGGTAGGTCCACGGCCCGGTCGGGCCGGGAGCGGTGGAGTAGGCGATGAACTCCGAGCAGCACTCGGCCGCGAACACGTTGTAGTAGACGCCGTTGCGCTTGTAGACCCAGGGCGCCTCCTCGTACAGCGTGGGGCGGCTGGTGTTTCCGCTGCGGGTGCCGAAGCCGGCGGTGGTCAGCGGGATCTGGGTCGGGCCGCCGGAGAACGAGGTCATGTCGGTGTTGAGCCGCACGTACCACAGGTTGGGGTTGCCCCAGTACAGGTACGCCTGTCCGGTGTCGTCGACGAAGGCGTGCGGGTCGATCTCGCCGTTCTCCACCAGTGGCCGGCCGATGGCGTCGCGGAACGGGCCGGTGGGGCTGTCGGCGACCGCGACGCCGATCGCCATCCGTCCGGTCGCCCGGTTCTTGACCGGGACGTACCAGTAGAAGCGGCCGTTGCGGTAGACGGTCTGGCCGGCCCACGCGTCGGCGCTGGCCCAGCTGAAGGTGGCCAGGCTCATCGGGGAGCCGTGGTCGGTCCAGTTGACCATGTCGGCCGACGAGTAGACGCGCCAGTCCTTCATCGTGAAGTACGTCGAGCCGTCCTCGTCGTGGCCGGTGTAGAGGTAGACCCGGCCGTTGTGCACGAGCGCGGCCGGGTCGGCGGTGTAGATGGTCTGCACGACGGGGTTGTCCGCGCGGCTGACCGCCGGCGTCAGCACCACCAGGCAGAGCAGGCCGGCGAGTAGCGCGGTGCCACGTCGCAGCAGGTTTCTCGTCACGGTGCTCTCCTCGCTCAGGACGTGATGCGGAAGGTGGCGTCCTGCCGGTCGGTCACGCTCGAACCGGCGCTGAGCGGGTCGATCCGCAGGACGTTTCCGGCGTGCCGCAGATACCGGTCGGGGAAGTTGGCGGACCGGAGCGACGTCCACGCCGCGTCGGCCAGGCCGGCGGTACGGTGGAAGGTGGCGTCCGCCCGGAACGTCGCCGACCCGTCGTTCGGGTCGAGTCGGATGGCGTAGTTGCTGTGCCGCAGGAAGTTCCCCGGTCGGTTCACCGACTCGAACGAGACCCCCGCGGAGTCGGACAGACCTGCCACCATCCGCCACAGCTGGTCCTGGTACGGGTCGAACGGGAACGGGTCGATCCGGCCGACGCCGTTGCTGTGGCGCACGAAGTAGTCCGGCAGGTTCGACGACTTGAGCCGCACCCAGTTCGGGGTGCCCCACCGGGACACCATCGCGTTGTACTCGGCGTCGCTGATCCCGACGACCGAGCCGTGCTTGGCGTTCAGCGGCGGGGTGTAGTCCCGCTGGTTCAGCGCCGTCCACGAGTTGCCGGCGATGTTGGAGGTGGACCAGATGTAGTAGTCGGCGTTGACCGGGCTGAACGAGTCACCCCAGAGCCGCCAGCCACTGCCGTCGTTGTTCTTCACCAGCAGCGGTGCCTCGATCGCGTTGCCCATCCGCAGCCCGCTGGTGTAGGTGGTGAAGCTGTTCGGCGCCCCGGTCGAGGAGCGCGCGCCGTGCAGCAGACCGGTGGAGAGGTTCTTGTAGTACAGGTAGGTGGTGCCGCCGTCGACGACGACGTCGCCGTCGAGCACCCCGAACCCGGGGCTGAAGAACACCTGCTGGGGGCCGATGTTGACGAAGTCGCTGGTGTAGTTGACCATCAGCACGTCGCCGCCGCTGTTGCAGGAGTAGACGATGGCGTACTGCCCCCGGGCGGCGTCCCAGAACGCCGTCGGTGCCCAGGTGTGCGAGTTGGGCAGGGTGTGCATCCTGATCCGGCGGTAGCCGGTGAGGTTCGTCAGGTTGGTCGAGTCCCACACGTGCAGGTACTGGCTGTTCAGGCCGAAGTTGGTGCCCTTGAGGTCGGTGGCCAACACCACGAAGGTGCCGTCCTGCTTCCGCAACACGAACGGGTCACGCAGGCCCAGTTGCCCCTGGGTGGGGGTCACCACCGGATTGTTCTGGTTCAACGGTGTCCAGTTCAGACCGTCCCGGCTCACCGCCAGGTGCAGACCGTAGTCCGCGCCCTGGAAGCTCGGCGTCTCGGTGAAGTAGGCCATCGCGTACGCGGTGTTCGCCGCCCACGCAACACCGGGCAGCCCAGCCACCGATGCCGCGGTGAGCGCACCGGACGCGGCCACGGCCTTGATGAGTGCTCGTCGACTGATCGCCACGATACGGAACCCTTCTGCCATCGTTTTGGTCGTCCATTTGCGAAAATGCAGTACGTCTGAGCGGCGGAGCGGCAGCGGGGCAGGGTGCGGCCGGCCGCCACCATCGCGACCCTGGTCTCGCTGGAGGAGATGCGGACGCCGGCTGCCATCGATACCGGCAGCCATCAGCCCGGATGCCGACGAACGCCGGTTCGCGCCAGGTGGAACCGCCGTTCTGTTAGCGTTCACAGGATGCTGCCCAGGCATCCTCACCTAAGGGTCCACCGACGCCCGGGCTCCCGACCGCGCGTCACATTCCCTGACATGGACTCTCGTGGATGGCTGTCTCAGCCGTCAAGATGTGACGATCAGATTTCGCGAAAGTTCCCAGCCGTTGACGGTCGGTCGAAACCCCCGAAACCGCCGCCCGCACGGTGTCCCACCCTCTTTCACCTGCTACGAACCGATTCGAGGACGACGCGATCCACCATCGGGACTTTCGAATGTTATCGATAACGGTTTCGCGCCTGCCGCAGTCGTCGACAGACGATAAGGCGGCGGTCCGGCGGCCTGAGCGGCACTGGTCAACCCCCGCACCTCGACCCATAGACTTCCTTCGTGATTGAGAAAGGCCCCGAGCAGCCACTCCGCAGACTCCGGCGCGGTGACCTGCCCATCGCCGCGATCGCCGAACTCGCCGGCGTCTCCCCACCCACGGTCTCCAAGGTCCTCAACGGCCGTCGCGGCGTGGGCGAACAGACCCGGCAGCGGGTGGAGGCACTGCTCCGCGACCACGGCTACCGACGGCGGGAGACCACCGGCACGGCCCTCTGCATCGAGGTGGTCTTCCACCAGATGCTGTCATCGATCGCCATGGAGATCCTGCTCGGTGTCCAGGGGGTCACCTCTGCCAGCGGCTACACGGTCGGCTTCACCGATGTGGGTGAGCACCTGAGAGCGGGGCAACCCTGGGCGGCGCCGCTGCTGCTGCGGCGGCCAGCCGCCGTCATCACGATGTTCTCCCTGTTCACCGCCGAGGACGGCGAGCAGTTCGCGGCGGCCGGGACACCACTCGTCGCGGTCGACCCGATCGGGAGCCTGTTTCCCACCCCCGCCGTCGGGTCGAACAACTGGAGCGGTGCCGTCGCCGCCACCCAGCACCTTCTCGACCTCGGTCATCGGCGGATCGGAGTGCTCACCGGGCCGGTCAGGGACCTGCACGCACGGGCTCGTCTGGACGGCTTCCGGGCCGCGTTGGACTACGCCGGTGTCCCGTTCGACGCAACCCTCGAACGGCACGGGATATTCACCGTCGAGGACGGCCGCGACCTCGGCGCCGAGCTGCTCGCCCGCCCGGATCCGCCGACTGCCGTCGTCTGCGGCAACGACCTGCAGGCGATGGGCGTCTACGTGGCGGCGCGGGAGGCGGGGCTGCGGATCCCTGACGATCTCAGCGTTGTCGGCTTCGACGACGTCGAATCGGCGGCGTGGCTGGCTCCGCCGCTGACCACCGTGCGGCAGCCGTTCGCCGAGATCGGTGCCACCGCCGCCCGACTCGCGCTGACCATGGTCGATGGCCGGTCGCTCAGCCAGGAACGATACGAGGTCGGCACGACTCTCGTCGCCCGTGGCAGCACCGCCCCGCCCGGCTCCCGATCGTCGGCTCCTCCGACGTGACCGAAGAACTGCGCCGGGCAGCGGGCCACCCACCGTGGCTCGTCCTGGATCACTGCCAGGACGGGACCGTAGTCCGCGCCCTGGAAGCTCGGCGTCTCGGTGAAGTAGGCCATCGCGTACGCGGTGTTCGCCGCCCACGCAACACCGGGCAGCCCAGCCACCGATGCCGCGGTGAGCGCACCGGACGCGGCCACGGCCTTGACGAGTGCTCGTCGGCTGATCGCCACGGTGCGGGCCCCTTCTGTCGGCGTGCTTGTCGGTTGGCTTGGTCGAAAAGTGCAGTAGGTCTAACGAGCAGGACCGCATCGGCACAGGATGAAATCGGAGCAACCTAGCCGTCAGTGCACTCTGGAGCTGCCCGACGACGGCAAACCGCCCGCCGGGGGCACCTCGGCCCGGCTTCCCACCCACACGGGACACTCCGATCGGCACGATGTCGCACGTCCGGCCCGCCGCCGATGCGACACCCCCACCACTCGCGAAAGCTGTCGTTCTTCCCGATCAGCTCTAGGACGCAGCGCCATCGTCATTCGTTTTCCCTGGTGGATGGGTCTTTCGCTCCCCTAGTAGGCGGTCGAGAGCAGGGTGGACCCCGGTCGCCACATCCATTGACATGCTCGTATGTGAACGTTAACTTGCTCATCAGTGCAGCAGTGTGGGTCACGCCCTCTGCCGCCGATTCGGCTGGTCAGCGCCCCCGGCGTCCGGGCCGCCAGCCCCGACGGCACCGACCAGCGGACTCGCCAGGCTGCACGGTTGCTCCTGCCTGCCGGAGTTCGGGCC